>CAYZNA010000376.1:0-3880 GCA_964478665.1 uncultured Anaerolineales bacterium | reverse complement strand
CAATTCACACTGGTGGACCGAATCGTAAAATCGGTAGATGCTGTGCAGATCCTCCTGGCGGCGCTCACACAGCCAGAGGTTGCTTCGCTCGACAGCGGACTTCAGGCCGGGAGGGGAGAATGAGTGGGGCCATGGACGAACTTCCTTCCGACGCCCTGACTGTGGAGCAGGCCGCCCGCGCGGCGAAGTGCGACCGACGCACGGTGGACCGCGCGATCCAATCGGGCCGCCTCGCGGTACGCAGAGTGCGCCGCGGCAGGCAATTCGTGAAGCTCATTTCACGTCAGGCTCTCGAGGAGTGGGCGGCGGCCCGCCAGGAGGGGGCCTCGAGCCTTTCCGAGGAGGAACTGGCGGGCCTGCTCAGCGTGCGCGAGGCCGCGCGACGCGCCGGCTACCGGGACGACGATGTGCTCCTTGACGCCCTGCGCCAGGGCCGACTCGTGGGCGTCCGGATTCTCGTGCGAGGCCAACTTCAGTGGCGGATCGACCCCGCAGACCTGACGGCCTGGCTGGCCGGGCGCCGGGAAACGGGCCTGTTTCGCCCCGACCCGGGCAGCTACCTCAGCGTTGGCGAGGTCTGCCGGCTTAGCGGCCTGAGCATGAGTCCGGTCCTGAGAGCTATCGGTTCGGGCCAATTACCCGGCCTGCGGGGGATTCGCGGGAAGTGGTGGATCCTGAGGAACGACTTTGAGAGCTGGATCGCGGCCCGGGCCAGCGACCACCCTCCTCCTCCGCCCGAGACGCTGACCCTGCAGCAGGCGGCAGAGTTGATCGGTCGGACCAGCCGGAACAGGCTGAAAAGCGAAGTAAGTCGCGGGAAACTGCCTGCGCAGCTGTGCCGGGCCGAAACGCAGGTAGAGTATCGCCTGCTGCCCGAAGAGCTTTACCGCTACGGTGAGAAGCGGCATCCCGGCGCCCTGCTGCTGCTCCCCCGGTCAGCCTGGCCCCCCGGACTCGAGGCGGACGCCCGGTCGGGCAAGCTGCTGGGGACCGGGTGCCAGGGTGCAATGTTGCTGAACCGCGAAAGCTACGAGCGCTGGCTTGACTGCGGCAGCGCCCTGGGAATCTTGGAAGCCTCGCTCCGGGCTCGCGCGTCGCATCGTACGCTCAAGAAAGCGATCCAGGCGGGCGAGCTGGCCACGGTAGGCGACACCCCGGTCAAGATCACCCCTGCGGAGCTGGAGCGCTGGATGGCCACGCGCACTCGCCCCTGCGAGGAGGTCCCTCCCGGGGTGGAGACCCTCAATCTGACCGAGGCCTCCCTGTTCAGCGGCGCCAGTGGCGGATTTCTCCGCAGGGAGATCACGGCGGGCCGCCTGCAGGCCTACCGCACCCTGAAAGAGGTGCGGGTGGTCCGGGAGAGCCTCCAGCTCTGGGTGGCGGCACAAAAGGACAGCTACACGGGAGAAACCCTGAGCGTGGAGGAGGCGGCCCGGCGCTCGGGTCTGCCCATCCCCGTCATCACGCGCGCCCGCAAACTGGGCCGGATCGAGAGGATCCGGAGCCGGCAGGGGCACTACCCCTACCTGCTGGTTCGGGAAAGCTTCGAGCGCTGGCTCAAGGAATATCGCGTCCAGCTTTGCCAGGAGGAATGGCTCAGCGTGAAGCAATGCGCCAGGCTGGTGGGTGTCAGCCCGGCGCGCCTCCTGCGCCACATCCGCGAGGGGACCCTGCCGGCCCGTTCCAGCCCCAGGGGCCTGCGCATCCACACCCGCGATCTCAACGGCTGGCTGATCGCCTGCCACAAGGATTTGGACCCTTCCCCCAGGGACCGGGAAAACTACCTGAGCACGGGGCAAGCGGTTCAGGAATTCGGCCTGGCCTACCAGACGATCCTCTGGGCCATTCGCCGCGGCTACCTGCCGGTACTGCGCGTGGCCCGTCCCAAGGGGAAGGCCTACCTGATCCCCCGGGAAGCGCTGGCCAAGTGGGCCCAGGAGCGTCAGGCCGTGGCCCCGGGAGAGCTGGGACCCGACCGCCTCACGGTGGCGCAAGCCGCCGAGCACTCGGGGCGCTCTCGCTCGTTCATCTTGCTGTTGGTGAAACACCGCAAGCTGCCCGCCAAGCGCGTGCGGCGGGGCCGGAGCAATCCTTTGTGGGCGATTCCCCGTCAGGCCTTCGAGCGGTGGCTGGCTGCCTGTCCTCCCCCGGAGTCCCTCAGCCTGGCCCAGATGGCCCGGCTGTCCGGCCTGCCGGCCGATGTTTTGCGCCTGGAACTCGAGCAGGGCCCGCTGGCCGAGGCCACCTGGCAGGGCTGCCTGACTCCCTGGCAAGCCTTCAATTCGTGGCTGCGCGAATCGAGCCAGGGACAGGGTTCTGACCCCCTGCTTACATTGAAACCGGCGGCCCGTCTGGCCCGGCTGTCCAGGAGTCGCTTGTGGCAGTTGGTCCGGTCCCGGGAGATCGTCGGGGCGCGCGTGCCCGGTCGCCGAGGGCACCTGATTGTAGTCCAGACCCTATCGCTCGAGCGTTGGATCGAGCGGCGAAGGGCCCTGCTGGGCGATCCCCCTCCCGCGGGGGCCCTGCATTTGCGCGAGGCGGCCCGGGAAGTGGGTCTTAGCCGCAGCGCCCTGCGGGTGGCGGCCAGCACCGGAGAGCTGCGCGTGTACCGCGACAGCCAGAGGCTCTACTCGGTGACCCGGGGGGAGCTCCTGCGGTGGGTGGCGCTTCATCGCGCCGGACTGCCCCCCGAGTCCATGGAGAGCCTGACGCTGGCCCAGGGGTGTGCAGGCTCGGGCCTGAGCCAGGAGGAGGTGTTCGAGGCCACCTGCGGGGGGGAACTGCTTGCCGCCCAGAGCACCGGGTCCGGTCGCCTGGAAATCCGCTTCGCGCGCCTTGAATTTGAGCGCTGGCTGGTCAATCGGCCCCGACTGAAGCAATTGGACGACCCGGTCGATGCCGCCCTCCTGGCCGCCGTGTTGCGGCGCCGCCAGAGGCTGGGTTGCGAACCGGAGCACGCAGAGCTGACCGCGATTCTTTCAACCGCCTACAGTATCCAGGCGAGCGAAGTCTCCGCACGCCTGCAGCAGCTTCGACGATGCGCGCGGCTACCTGGCTCGGGCTGACCGACACGCCGCCGGCAGTTCTGCAGCGGATGTTGAGCGTGGCCCGGCGGGTCTGCGCCCACCGGCGAGGAGTCGTGGTTCCCGAGTTGCACTGGGCCCTGTGCCACGCTTTCCCCCAGGATGCCCGGGGGATGGGCGAGACCTACGAGCTGATCCGCAAGCACTGCATCAATTTGCCGTCTCGCCTGGTGAGCGGCGCCTGGTTGCGCTGGCCGCTTTTCAAGCAGACGGGACCGCGGGGGGTGTTCCGGTTGCTGACGCGGGCCGAGAGGTTTCGCTTTCACGAATTGGCAGACCGCGGCGACCCGCGGATCTTCCAGCCACACTACCTGGCCGAGCCGGTGCTGGGCCATCCGCGGCTTTCCCCTCCGCGCCGGAAGCCGCCCTATCGCCCTCCCTCTTCCGCCCGGCTGGCAGATCTAGCCGCGCAGCTGAGCCAGCCATTTTCTCTTGAGGAACTGTTCCGGCTCTACTGCGCCACGTACAACCGGGTGCTCACCGAGTGGGCCTTCACGAGCTTCAGCTGGATGGTCAAGCGCCACACCATCAACGATCCGGTCCGGCTGGCTTTCCCGGGGAAATCCGACGCCTGGCTGCGCAACCCCCTGTACTTCCGGGATGATACCGGGTGCTACGGGCTGCTTTCCGAGCCGGAGCGGAAAGCTTTTCTGCGCATGGCAGAGTCCCGCGACTCCCGGCTGATGCGTGCGAGCTATCCGGCCCGCGAAATCCTGAGCTAGTGCAGCTTCCGGGAAGTTCTTCCCTACCCTTTCGCGCCTCCTCAGGGTAAAGGGGATACCGGGATGAGGGAGATA
>CAYZNA010000375.1:0-3882 GCA_964478665.1 uncultured Anaerolineales bacterium | reverse complement strand
ATGACCGTCATCACATTGTGATCGCCCTTCCCCTCGGACTGATGGTTGATGTACATGTAGCGCCTGCCCGGCGCGGCCCAGGGGTGGTGCGGTTGGGCGGCAGCAATCTTGATCAGTTTGACGAGATAGCCCGGCGCCTCCGGGTCAATAACGGCCACCAGCCCTTCATCTTGAACCGGGACATAGAACTTGCCCCGGGTCAGGTGGCTGAGCGCGTCGGCCTGGGAGGGCCAGGTGCGGGCATCGGCGTAGTAGATGCGCGCGCCTTCAGGGGCGAGGATCGGGATTTCGGTGGGGGCGGGAGCCGCGGTGGGGTGGGGAGCGGGGGCTGGGTGGGGAGTGGGGCCTGGGTGGGGGCCGGGGGCGGTTGCGTGGGGGGCGGTGCGGGGGTGGCCGCCGGGGCGCAGGCAGTCAGGAACAACATGATTACTGCCATGCCGCGCACAGCAGCAGGTAGGGTCCTTCTTCGAATCATGGCTCATCTCCTCCTCTTTGGCGGATTTACAGAAGGAGTGTAAGCCCTACGAGGGCGGGAGTCTATGAATTGTTCAAGAAATTTCCCGGCATTTTCGCGGCAGTTTCCGCCTCCAGCAGACTCGCCTCCTGTTCGAGGTAGGCCTTGACCGCGCCGATACCGCGATCCAGATAGTTGCGGACCTGACGCGGCGACACTTCCAGCATCTCGGCGATGGCCTCGTGGGTGTAGCCGGCCATCGCCAGGCGCAGGGTGTGGTAGTCGGCTACGGAGGCGGGCAGATGGCGGCGACGCTTCGAACGCATCGCGCGCTCGCGCAGAGCCTCCACGGGCACCACCAGGTCCGGGGGAACAATGGCCTCCAGGGCCTGACCGAGGCGCCGCTGCAGGGCCACGACCGGCGGGGAACCACTGCGCCGAATGCAGGGGAGAGCGGCCAGGGTGCTCTCTTCGCGCCCGAGGAGGGCCTCCAGGCGCTCCGGCCGGTTGCAGGCGTACACCGCTTCGCGCAATTCGACAGGATTCACCCGGGGCGGCGGCCCGGTCAGGATGGCCTCGAATTCGCGCTGCAGGCCGGCCTCGCGCGAGGCCAGCTCTTCGGCCTCGCTTTTCAGTTCAGCCAGCCGGCGTTCGGTTTCCTCGCGCCGCCGGGTCTGCTCCAGGGCCAGCCCGACGTGCGCAGCCAGGGCAGAAATCCAGACGCGTTCCTGCCGGTCGTAGCCCTCACCGACGCCCCGCTCACCCAGCAGGAGGTACCCGGCCACCTGACCGCCCACCCGCACCGGTTCGGTCAGCACCATGCAATCCCAGGCCCCCCTGCCCCGCCCGTTGCCCTGCTCGTCGGCCGGGTCCGCTCCGGGGATGGGGACCGGTTCATGCTCTGTCCCGGAGGCCGGCGCCCGCCAGCCGACGCGTTCCCGGTCAGTTGAAGCGCGAACGATGAGCTGTCCGCCTTCGTTCAGCGCCAGGCAAACAATCGAGGCGCCCGTCAGTTCCCTCAACCGGTTGACTACTGCGGCCATGTACTCTTCCAGATGGCTGCCGGAGGCGTTCGGCTCGCCCACCAGGCCGCGCACGTCGCTGCGCAGCGTGCGCAATTGCTTGAAGAACAGACTGTCCCACAACCCGCGTGTGCGCTCGGCCAGCAGGTGGGTGGAGAGCGCCAGGCCAATCACCGCGATCAGCACCAGCGTGGGCACATCCAGGCCAAATCTCTCCGCCAGGCGCCAGGCGGCGAGCATGATCAGCAGATAGAGTGCAGCGATGAGCACCACCGAGGCGCCGTGGAAGAAGAAATCACGCCGCACCCAGCGCCCGGCCATGAAGGCGCTGTGATAGGCCACGGCGTAAGCCAGCACCAGCGAGGCCGTGAGCGGGATGCCATCACCGAAGGCGAGCCGGGTTGTTGGACTCCATGACACCCTGAGCCAGTTGACCGTCACCGACCAGAACAGCAGACCGGCGGCGAGCAGGGCCACCACCGCCCCCAGCAGGGCATAACGCCGGGCAAGCGTGCGATCGGCGGCCCGCTTCCAGAGCCGGTACACGTTCCGCAGCGCAAGAGCACCCACGCCAGCGGCAAAGAGCGAGATCGGCCAGACCAATTCGGGCGGCAACAGCGTGTCGCGAGAAAAGCTCCAGTCACCTGTCACCCAGGCAGCCCCGAGCAGGACAGCAGCAGCGTAGGTCGCGCGGATGAGGGCGCGCTGAAGCCCGGCCGCCGCCTGGCCAAGGAGCGAGGCGGTCAGATGAAGCCAGAAGGGCAGGGGCCACAGCGCGAACCAGCCCATGTAGCGCCGCCACAGATGGCCGGCCTGCTCTGCCGGCAAAAACAGGCACAGTACCACATGCAGGAAGTAGCCCGAGAGCGCGAATAGACTCAGCGTTGCCAGGCGTGAGGGAAAACTGCGGGGAACGTGGCTGGCCAGATACGCCCCCAACCACAGCGTAAGCACAAAGCCGGCGCCGCTGACCACATGCGCCACCGTGCCGTAAGGAAAGATCTCGCCCATTGCCGCCCCTCCTCTTCCCGCGCGTAAGCCCGCCTGTACCGGCCCGCAGACAAGCGGCGGAAGGCCCGAACCGGCGTTTGAAGACCAGCATCATCCTGGTTTCTTCATAGTACGCCAGAAATGAGCCGGGCGTCAAGTGCAATATCGCGCCCCTTGCCGGGTTCTGGGCCTCCACAGAGTTGACGCCTGCCAGAGGCTCCCGTTTCATGCAAATCCCCCCTGCGGGGGGGCGCTTTTCCCCGCCAGCGGTGATGATAGCGCCGGCAGCCGGCGCTAAACTGGGTGTGTTCTTTCGTTTATTCGTTTGTGCACATGTTCGCGGCTGACCGGCCATGCAAACCGTCCTTCGGCGAGAGATTTTCCATCTACACGCAGAGATTTGCCAGGCCCTGTCCGACCCCAGCCGGATTCTGCTGCTGTACGAGTTGGGGGAGGGCAGCCGCAACGTGGGGGAGCTGGCAGAAACGCTGGGGCTGAGTCAGCCAACCGTCTCACGCCACCTCAAGGTACTGCGCGACCGGCGTGTGGTGCGGGCCACACGCGAGGGGAACAACGTCTACTATGCCATCGCCGACGCGCGCATCCTGCAGGCGCTGGACCTGCTGCGTGGCGTGCTGGCCGGCATTCTGGAACAGCGCACGGCCCTGGCCGAGAGTTTGGCATAATTACTGCTTCGGACTATACTCAGCGGGGTACGACAGATGGGGCAAAGTCGGACTTCGTCCGGCCGGGCGACGCCCCGGAGCCATCCTACGCGCAGGAGGGACTATTGCCAGAGTCACACCCGTCAAGACCGTCGCTCGTTGGTTTTCCACCCTCGTTCGAACCAGGAGATGTGCCCGCTATGACTGCTCTACAGGCTGATAAAGTACTGGACTGCACCGGAACGCTCTGCCCGATCCCGGTGATCAAAACCTCGAAGGCTATCAAAGAGGTGCAGGTCGGGCAGGTGCTGAAAATGGTCGCCACCGACCCCGGCGCGCCGCCGGACATGCAGGCATGGTCGCGGCAGACCGGACACGAGTTGTTGGACTCGCACGTCGAGGACGACAAGTTCATCTTTTACTTCCGCCGGGTCAAGTAGCACAAGCCGACCCGGCGACGGGCGCACGGCGGCCCGGATGCAATCAGTCAAAGGAGGTCAAGATGTCCAAATCTGATCCGGATGCCCCCAAACGGCTGGCTCTGATTGCCAGCAAGGGCACCCTGGACTGGGCCTACCCACCCATGATCCTGGCAAGTTCAGCGGCGGCCATGGACTGGGATGTGGGGGTGTTTTTCACGTTCTACGGCCTGACCCTGCTCCTGAAAGAAATGCAGGCCGAGGTGTCGCCGCTGGGCAACCCGGCCATGCCCATGACCATGCCACTCGGCCCGAAAGGCTTTCAGGGAACT
>CAYZNA010000374.1:3020-3894 GCA_964478665.1 uncultured Anaerolineales bacterium | reverse complement strand
CCGCCAGTTGGGCGAAGGCCACCTGCGAGCTGATGTAGGCTTCCACGCTGCCGCGCTCGAGGCCGTTGTCTTTCAGGAACGAGTCGTCGTAGGCCTCGCGATGGTAAACCGGGGTCAGGTGGCCATGGCTGTCCCCGGTCCACAGCAGGCGCAGCGAGACCTGCTCCGGGGCGAGGGTCGGCGGGGCGACCCGGCGGGTCGCCCGTACCGCCGGGCGCGGGGCGCAGGCGGCCAGCCCCAGACCGGCGGCCGCGGCGGCGGCCGCCAGCTTGAGGAACTGCCGCCGGGTCAGCCTGCGATGTCCGCTCGCGTTCACAGCGCCGCCAGTTTGCGCGTGGCTTCGTTCCACTGCGCCGCCAGGTACCACAGGAACATTGCCGCCAGCAGGATGACGATGGCCCACGCCCAGCCCACCGCGTCCGGCAGGAAGAAGTCGGCGCCGAGGCGGTCAATCAGGCCGGTGCTCTGCAACCACCGGTTGACCAGCGAGGCGGAAAGGACGTACCCGACGAGCGTGACCCACAACTTGACGTGGCCTTCGCCCGCGCGCCAGATCGTGCCACCGCCGCAGCCGCCGGCCAGGGTCATGCCCACGCCGAAGATCAGCCCGCCGATCAGGCTGCCGGCCCAGAAGGTGGGGCGCACGAAGGCGTCCACTTTCTCGATGATGACGGTCTTCACCAGGGCAAAGCCCACCACACTCACCAGCAACCCGAGCAGCATGGCGCGGGTGTGGCCGGTCTCGCCGGTGAGGAACGGCTCGCGGAAGGCGCGCACGAAGCACACCCGCGAACGCTGCGAGACCACGCCCAGCAGCGCGCCGAAGAGCAGAATCACAGCCCGGTCGGCGTACTCCAGCCGGGCGTAGGTCAGC
>CAYZNA010000374.1:0-3010 GCA_964478665.1 uncultured Anaerolineales bacterium | reverse complement strand
GGCCCTGACCCCACACACCGAAAGCCGCGGTTGCGCCCGGCGCTGCTGCCGCCGGGGCGCGTTCGACCTCCCACACCAGGTAGCGCGCCCCGAGGAAAGCGCCCCCGGCCAGCCCGACAGCCATGGTCAGGCCGTTCATGGCAAAGGCGCTGGTGCTGGAGAAGAAACCGCCGATGTTGCAGCCGCGGGCGATCACCGCCCCGGCGCCCAGCAGCAGCCCGCCGACCAGGCCCTTGAGCAGCTCCCGCCCCGGCCCGACGCGCACCCCAAACTGCCCGGCCAGCAGGGCCGAGGCCAGCGCCCCGAACAGCAGCCCGAAGTTGATCACCGAGCCAGAGCGCAGCAGGGGCGAGAGCGCCTGCGCGTTGATCACGCCCAGCCCGCCCAGCGTCCAGTCCCCCCAGTTGAGCACGCCGTCCAGCGTGGTCCACGGCTGGTAGAACAGAAAAAGGAAAACGTTCAGCACGCCAATCAGCAGGCCGCCCAGCCAGGCCGGCCATTGCCGGCCGAAGAGCAGGCGGTAGTCTTCGCGAAGTTTCTGTGAAAGGGTCATGGGTTCGTCTGGGGAAACGTTAAACGTTGAACGTTCAACGTTAGAACGTTTTAACGGCCGGGCGGCCTACGAGCCGCCCAGGTTGCGCACGTACTGGACCAGGGCCTGGCGCTCTTCCAGGGTCAGGATCAGCTCAAAGGGCGGCATCTCGCTGCCCTTGCCGGCCGAGATATTGGCGAGGATTTCCTCGTCGCTGCGTTCCCCCAGAATGGTGAGATTCAGCCCGGCCTGGGTGCGCAGGCTGCCGACCGAGGGACCGTCGCCGAGGCCCTTCAGCCCGTGGCATTTGGCGCAGCGGTCGGCGAACAACTGCTGAACATCCGCGCCCCCGGCCGGCCCCGCGGCGGGGGCCTGCGCGGCCGGCTGCTCTCCGGCGGGCGTGACCGGGGCGGCCCCTCCGCCACAGGAGGCAGATGCTGCCCCCAGGGCAAGAAGCAGCAGGACAGGGATCACCCGCCGCAGGCGGGCAGGAAAACAGGTCACGGGTAATTCTCCTTCCGAGAGGCGGTGCGCCGGCCGGCGCGCCTCAGGCTCTGAAATGGATATCGGCCGTGGCCTCCACGGTCTCGCGCCTGTGGTTCGTTGCTGCCACCCGCAGCGGGGCTTCGCGCTCTGCCCGCAGTTTGAAGGCCAGCAGCGGGTCGTCGGAGGTGGCCGAGTTCATCTCGAATAGGCTGACCGACTGGTCGCCGTAGAACACTTCCACCTCGCGGATGTACTCGGCCGGCTGGTTGCGCACAAAGCGATCGAAGGGGGTCTTTGCATCCTCGATCAATTGCAGGCCGGTGCGCGAGGGGTGCTTGATCTTGACTTTGACCTCGATGACATCGCCCTGTTTGATCTGCTCCGGCACCCGGAGCTGGACGGTGAATTCTTCAGCCATGCTCTTTGCTCCTCCCTCAGCAGCCGCCCAGGCTGACCTTGAGTTCTTTGCTGGCGACCCACTTGCCGTGCTGCGAGCACTCGGCAATCACGAACACGCGCACGTCCCCGCCGTCCATGCGCATCTGGGTGGAGAAATGGGCCTGCCCGTTGGCCGGGCTGAGGTGATACAGGCCCTTGCTCACCACCGGATCGTTGAAGTTCACGATCTGCAGGGTCTTGATGTAGTGGTCTGGCTGCATGGGATGATGCGCCATGGTAATAACGATGGGCACATTGGAGCCATCTTCGGCGATCACCGGCAGGCGGATGTTAATCAGGTGCTCTTTCTCCAGATCGGTGGGCGCCGCGGGGTCCTTCACCGTGTTGAAGGTGCAGTTGGGGGCCTCGCAGGTGTCGGCAAACAGCCGGCCGGGCACGCCGGCCAGGATCAGGCCGCCGGCAGAGGCGGCTGCCGCCCGCAGGAAGGCCCTGCGCGTCAGGTGAATGTTGTTCATGTTCGGGGTTCCTCGCCGGTAACAAACGGGGACAGACCTGCCGCGGGCGACACGCGGCAGGTCTATCAGCCAATAGAAAGTACGTGTGTCCCGCCGTCAGTTTCCTGCGGAGGCGCAGGCACCGCTGGCGTCCACCGGCGGGGCGTTGGTCACCTTGTCCACGGTGCCAGCGGTCAGGTAGGGTGTGCCGCAGAAGTATGGCACCCACTGCACGCCGTTGGCGCCAAAGCCCACCTGTATGTGCGCTACCACCTCAACCTTCATGGTATCCGGGTTGAGGCGGAAGAGGGTAACCGTGTCACCCAGGCGGTCGCTGCCCACGGCATACCGTCCGTCCGGCGACCAGTGGACGTTGTGGGTGCCCTTACCGCCGGCGAGCAGGGTTTCGACGACTGAATTGGTCTTCAGGTCGAGCACGGTGTACCAATCATCGGTGGCGTCATTGGTGGCGATGGCGATGGAGGTGTACGCCGGGTTGGCGTAGGCGGCGTTGGTACCCGCGCCCGAGTCCAGGATCGTAATCAACTCAAGCGTGGCGACGTCTACCAGGGCAACCTGGCCCGCGCCGCCCAGGCCGATCATGGCAGTCTTGCCATCCATGCCGAAGTTGATGTTGCCGGGCTTGCTGTCGGCCTCGAATTCGATTTTCTTGACAATAGACCGGGTGGCAACGTCAATCACCGCCGTGAAGTTGCCGCCTGGGGCGCTGGCAAAGAGGTACTTGCCGTCCGGGGTCATCTTGAGCCGGGCGCACTTGCTACACTCGATCGTCTGCACGATCTCCCCTTTTTCGATGTCCAGGACATCCAGATTACCCTCGGTCTGATGGCCGACGAAGGCAAACGCGCCGTCGTGGGTGGGGATGACATCGCGGGCGCCCTTGCCGCTGGTCTTCACCTTGGAGAGGAAGGTGTGGGTCGTATGGTTGATATAGTAGACCCAGCCCCCCTCCGGATTGAGGTCGCCACACAGCAAAAGTTCCTCATTGGTGGGGCTGAAGGCGCAGTGGAAAGGATCGTCAAAGTCGGTCTTGATCTCGGCCACCACCTCATCGGTGAAGGTGTCAATGACCGTCATC
>CAYZNA010000373.1:0-3903 GCA_964478665.1 uncultured Anaerolineales bacterium | reverse complement strand
TGAAGGTCGGGCCGCCGTTATCCTGCAAGGGACCCAGGCGCGGGTCAATCGGGTTCTGAGCGGTGCCGACCTGATCGCCGGCCGCGGCACGGAAATTGCAGCCGCTTTTGTTCCCCACCAGATTGTATCCCCCCGAATCCAGCGTATCGCTACAATCCGGGCCGGAGTTGGAGGCGCTATTCCCGGCCAGGATGCTGCCCCTGAGCATGTTGGCGCCGGCGGGCGTGCCCATGTGCGGCCTGACTGCGCCGGGAACGGGCGTGCTGCTGGCCGGCGCCGCCGTCTGGTATTGACCGCCTGCCATGCCCCCGCCGGCGGAGGCGGCGTTGCCGGTTATGGTGCTGCTCTCCACTGTGATCGTGCTGCCATAATTGTAGAGCGCGCCGCCGTTCTCGGTAGCCTGGTTACCAGAAAGCGTGCTGTTGCGGACGACAACTGTGCTGTGGACGGCGTACGCAGCGCCGCCGCTTTTCCTGGCCGAGTTATCGGAAGCGGTACTCGCCTCGATTGTCACCTGACTGCTATCCGGGAAGAAGGCGCCGCCATAAGCAGCCTCGTTGCCGGAGAGCGTGCTGTTCTGAATGAGGTTATTGCCTGTGTTGGAGACGTAGTAGATGCCCCCGCCGCGGTCGCCGGACGTGTTCCCGGAGATGGTGCTGTTGGTGACGGTGAGCAGGCCCTCGCTGTAAATGCCGCCGCCGCCGGCAAGGAGTGTGCCGGTGGCAGTGTTGCCGGAGATGCTGCTGGAGTCAACGGTGAGCGTCCCCCGCGTATAAATGCCGCCGCCGTTTGGCGCCTTTCCGCCGCTTACGTTCAGGCCAGAGAGGGTCACTTCGATCTGGGAAGCAATGTCGAACACCCGGTCGCCGGTCACGTTGCCGTTACCGTTGATGATGGTGACTCCCGCCCCCGCGCCCTCCACACGCACCGATTCGTTGATGTCCAGATCGCCCCGGGCGGCACCGTTCTCACCCGCCCCGGCAATGGTCAGGGTGTACACGCCGGCCGGAAGAGAGATAGTGTCCGGCCCGGGCAGGGCGTTGGCCTCCTGAATCGCAGCGCGCAGCGTGCACGCCCCGGCGGCGGTGGCGCACAGGCCGTCGCCGGGATTGGCGTCAACGGCATCGGCTGTACTGTCCACGGTGAAGGAGGCAGGAATGGTAGTAAAGCCGAAGGTGAGGGAATAGTTTCCCGCGCCGCAGGTGTTCTGCGCCCGCACGCGCCAGTAGTAGAGCGTTCCACGCGCGAGCGGGGTTCTGGGGGTGTGGGCGGTTCCGGTCACGCTGGCGGTGTAAACGACCTGCTGGAAGTCGGGATCGGTAGCCACCTGCAGATCGTAGGCGACGGCCTGCGCTGCCGCCGTCCAGCGGAACTCGGGGCTGATAAAGACGTTGGTAGCGCCATCGGGTGGGGATAGCAGGGCCGGCGCATCCGGCGCGCCGGTGTACAGGTCGAGGCCGACCGAGACGGCGTGGGTGTTGAATTCCGTTGTGCCGGTGATGGCGATCGTGTAGCCCCCGGCAATCGCCGCGCCGGTATTGCCGATGGTCAGCGTGCTGTTGCCGGGAGGCACGATCGTATCAGGGTCAAAGGTGGCGGTGCTGCCCGCCGGGTAGCCCGCGGTGCTCAGGGTCACGGGGTCGCTGCCCTCCAGCGCAGTTACGTCGTACAGCGCCTCCGCCGGGGCGCAGACGGCCTGCGTGGCCGGCGCGGCCTGCAGGGTGAAGTCAGTCGGCGTGGTGGTGAAGCTGAAGACGGTGGACAGGCTGGCGCCGCAGGCGTTCTGTCCATGCACGCGCCAGTAATACAACCGGTGCCCGGACAGGGGAGTGGCGGCGACGTGATCGGTTTCCGATGTGACGGCAGTGTATACGATCTGGGTGAAATCGGGGTCGGCGGCAACTTCCAGCGTGTAGGTGCTCGTCTGGGCGGCCGCCTCCCAACGAAACACCGGCTGCAGCGGCACAAAGGCGGCCCCATTGGCAGGTTCCAGCAACACTGGCGCAGCGGGTACAGCGGTGTATAGATTGAGGCCAACGGCGATACTATGGCTGGACGAGGTCGCCGCGCCATGCACCTCAATACTGTAGCCCCCGGCAGTCGCCGCGCCGGTATCGCTGATGGCCAGCAGGCTGAAGCCGGGCGGGACAACCATGTCGGGGTGAAAGGCGGCCGTTGACCCATCGGGATAGCCGCTGGCGCTGAGCGTGACCGTTTCGGTGAAGCCGCGCAGAGAACCGATGGTGACCTCGTACACGGCGACTCCAGGGGCGCAGCGGGCCATAGTCTCCGGTCGGGCGGACAGCCGGAAATCAGGCAACGTGGAGGCAGCCTCGTACGCCCCAATGTCACAGATGGCCTCGCCGTCTCCGTCGCCGTCCGCCGGGCGGGGGTAGCCGCGCTGGTCGGCGAGGGCGCAGTCCGCCGGGTTGCCGGCGTCAATGGCCGGGCTGTCCGGCAGCAGGGCGTGGGTGAAGGTCGGGCCGCCGTTATCCTGCAAGGGACCCAGGCGCGGGTCAATCGGGTTTCGGGCGGTGCCGACCTGATCGCCAGCCCTGGCGGTAAAGTAGCAACCGGCGTTGTTTCCCACCAGGTTGTACCCGGCCGAGTCCATCTTCGTGCCCCAGCAGTCCGGGCCATCGGAGCCGTAGCTGCTATTCCCCGCCAGCAGCGTACCCTGCAAAACAGTGCTGGCGCCGCCGGCATAGATCCCCCCACCCGCGGCAGCGGTGTTAGCGGTGATGGTGCTGTCTTCGACGACGACCATGCTGTTACCCTCGCTGCGGATACCGCCGCCGCTTTCGCCGAGGGAGACCGAGGTATTCCCGGAAACCGTGCTGTTGCGAACAACCAACTTCCCTCCATTCATCCATGCTCCGCCTCCGGACCTGTTCGCAAGATTGCCGGAAACTGTGCTGTTCCTGATTGTGACGGAGGAACCGTTCACGGCAAACACCCCGCCGCCGTGGTTGGCCGTGTTATCGGCAAGGGTGCTATTGTGGACGATTACTACTCCGGAGCCAGACGGGGAGTAAATGCCGCCGCCGCGGTCGGCGGCAGTGTTGCCGGTGATTTTGCTTCCATCGAGAGACAACGTGTGATCGTTGAAGACGCCCCCGCCGCCGATGGCGTTGTTCCCGGTGACCACGCTGCCGGTGAGCGCCAGTGTGCCGTTGTTGTAAATCCCGCCGCCGTCGGGGGCAGTCCCGCCGGTAATCACCAGGCGCACAAATCTAACCTTTGCTCCGCTGGCGATGGAAAACACGCGGGCGCCGGTCATGCCCCCATTCCCGTCAATGATGGTTTCCCCCGGGCGCTGGCCGATGAGGCCCAGATCGTCGCTGATACCCAGCTCGCCCCCGCCAGAAACGGTCAGGGTATAGGTTCCGGCCGGCACGATGATAACGTCCGCGCCCGGCAGAGCGTTGGTCTCCTGAATCGCCGCCCGCAGGGTACACTCCCCGGCAGCGGTGGCGCACACGCCGTCGCCAGGACTGGCGTCCACCGCGTCGGCGGTGCTGTTGACCACAAAGGTTGCCCAAATGCCTGCTCGTGGGGCGGCGGCCAGCGAGCCAGCAGCCAGCACTGCTACAGAAAACAAGCGCAGCCTTCTGGCAAATCGGTGAGTGAGCGGTTGCGATTTCATGGCGTGACCTCCCGAGAGCGTACAAACGGGGCGCTCCACTACCGGATGCGGGAAGCAAGAACGCCAACCTGTCAAATTCAAGGCTGGCGCTGGCGAAACATTATCCGGCTGATGTCTCCCTGCACAGGGTGAGTGCTTCCCTGCAAGATACCTGTCCAGAGTATAGTCGAAACCAACGTCATTGGCAAGTAGAGGGCGCCCTGGGGTGCATTTCAGCGTAGGGGCGACCTACCCCCCCGGCCCGGTCTCCGACCGTC
>CAYZNA010000372.1:0-3915 GCA_964478665.1 uncultured Anaerolineales bacterium | reverse complement strand
TGCTCACCGGCCCCGGCGTGCCGTTCATCTACTACGGCGAAGAGATCGGCATGACCGGCGTCAAGCCCGACGAGAACATCCGCCGCCCGATGCAATGGAGCGGCGCCGACTCGAAGGTCGGCTTCTCCACTCACATCCCGTGGAACGCCGCCTCCCGCGATTACCAGACGACCAACGTCGCCGCGCAAACCGGCGACCCAGACTCCCTGCTGAGCCTGTACCGCCAGCTCATTCAACTGCGCAATCAGCACGCCGCCCTGCGGGCAGGCCAGACCCTCGTCGTGGACGCCGGCACTCCGCGCCTGTACGCCGTGCTGCGCTACAACGGACAGGAGGCCTTTCTGATTCTGGTCAACGTTCATCCCCGGCCGCTCACTGCGGACCTGTACAGTTTGACTCTGGAACGAGGCCCGTTCAAGGGTCCGCTCACGGCTGCTTCGATCCTGGGGCTGGAAAACCCGGCCGCCCCGGAAGTCAACGCCAGCGGTGGATTCAGCGACTACCATCCCCTCGCAGAGATCCCGGCCCAGTCCGCCGTGATGATCCGGCTGGCCCCCTGACCACCAGAACTGACCTATGAACGATTTCATTTTTGGTTCGCTCGCCAGCGATCAATCGCGCATCGCCCACGTGCGCGCCCGCCGGGGCGGAGTCTCTCATGCCCCCAACCGCACGCCGCGCGATCCCCTGCCGGGGCAAGCCGTAACCATCGAACTCACTCTCGGCCCGGCGCATTCGCACAGCCGCGCGTGGGTGTACTGGACCACTGACGGGAGCGACCCCGAAGGCGCCGGCGGGCACGCCACGCACGGAACTGCCGCGCCGCTGGAAGCGGTTGATTCCGAATGGGACACCTTGCTCTGGGGCTACCTGCGCCGTTTCCAGGGCCAGATCCCCGGCCAGCCGGCCGGGACCGTCGTCCGCTACCGCGTGGCCGCGGGCGGGGAGGGCCGGGATACGCTGGCCGATGGCGGCGCCTATCACGCCTTCTACGTTGACCATGATCCGCTGCCTGAGTGGGCGCAGGATGCGATTATCTATCAGATCTTTGCCGACCGGTTCTATGGCCTCTCCCCGGACTTTGCGCGCGTTGACCCACCACCGTCGCTCGAGTGCAACGGCACTCTGCGCGGCATCACCGAAAAACTCGATCACGTCGCCGGAGTGGGCGCGAACTGCCTGTGGCTGACCCCCATCTTCCCCGGTCCGAGCTATCACGGCTACGACGCCACCAGCTTCTTCGAGGTCAACCCGCGCCTGGGCACAAAGGACGACTTCAAAGCGTTGCTGGAGGATGCCCACGCGCGCGGCATCCGCCTGCTGATGGATTTCGTCCCCAACCACTGGTCAAACCAGCACCCGAGTTTCGTCGAAGCGACGCGGGATCCCCACAGCCCCTACGTGCAGTGGTACACCTTTGACCGCTGGCCGGACGAATACAGGACCTTCTTTGGGGTGAAGAATCTGCCGCAGATCAATCTACGCCACAGCCCGGCGCGCGAACACGTGCTGGAGGCGGCGCGCTACTGGCTGGATTTCGGCGTGGACGGCTTCCGGGTGGATTACTGCATCGGCCCCACCCCCGATTTCTACGCCGACTTTCGCCGCGTGACTCGCGCCGCCCGGCCGGATTGCTGGACCTTCGGCGAGGCGACCGAACCCCCCGATGCCCAGCTCTCTTTTGAGGGCGGCATGGATGGCGCGCTCGACTTCCTCCTGCTGGAGGCCATGCGGCAGACCTTCGCCTACGGCGAGTGGGACGCGCCGCGTTTCGGCGCATTCCTCGACCGGCACGAGGCCTATTTCCCGGCCTCGTTCAGCCGCCCGTCCTTTCTGGATAACCACGACATGAATCGCTTTCTGTGGGTGGCGCAGGGCGACCAACGCCGGCTTAAGCTTGCCGCGCTGTGCCAGTTCACCCTGGCCGGCGCGCCCATAATCTACTACGGCACGGAAGTGGGCCTCTCGCAGCAGCGCGACGTCCGTCAGGGCGGGCGCGGCCTCCACGAGCAGGCCCGCCTGCCCATGATCTGGGGCGAGGCGCAGGACCTGGCCTTGCTGGCCTTCTATCGCGACCTGTGCGCCGTTCGCAAGCGCGAGGCCGCCCTGCGGCGCGGGACGCGGCAAACGCTGCTCGTGCAGGGCAATGTTCTGGCGTATCGCCGCGCCGAAGCCGGGCGCAGTCTGGTCAGTGTGTTAAATCTCGCGGAGCAGCCGGCGGTCGTCTCGCTGCCGCTCGCGGAAACCGTCACGGTGCTGGCGACCGGGCCGGAGTGCACGGCAGCGGCGGAAGGGGATCTGGTTCGGGTCAGCCTGCCGCCGCTCGGCGGCATCCTGCTCGGCCGGTAGCGGGGAACAGTGCCGCCGCGCGCTTCGCGGTGAAAGAAAAGGATTGAGGCAATGAACATCAGATTCTGGAACACAGCACTCATCGTAGCGCTGCTGCTGGCCGCCCTCGGCCCGACCGGGCAGGCCGCGGCTCAGGATACGCCCACGCCGGAGAAGGTGGGGCTGCCCGGCACGCATCAGGATGAGTTGGGCTGCTCCGGCGAGTGGCAGCCGGATTGCGACAAAACCCTGCTCAGCTACGACGTGGAAGATGACGTCTGGCAGGGCGTGTTTGAGATCCAGCCCGCCAACGACGACGACAAAAAAGGTCCCCGCTACAAGGTGGCGCTCAACGGCGGGTGGGGTGAAAACTACGGCCTGAATGCCACCCGCGACGGGCCGGACATTCCGCTGGTGGTCAGCGCCCCGACGCAGGTCAAGTTCTATTACGACCACAAGACCCACTGGATCACCGAGAACTTCAACACCCCGATCTATGTGGCGGTGGGCGATTTTCAGAAGCAACTGGGCTGCTTCAACGATAACGACGCCGGCTGCCTGCGCTCGTGGCTGGAAGACCCGGACGGCGACGGGGTATACAGCTTCGCTACCCGCGCGCTCATGGCCGGGACGTACAACGTCAGCATCACCCTCAACGAAGACGCCGCCAACGTAGTGAGCGCGGCTCAGCAGTTCACCGTCCAGAAGGACCGCGACCAGATCTACTTTGGCTACGACGCCGCGAAGCAACAGGTCACCATCAGCACCACCGGCGCGCCGGTGGGCAACCTGACTAAACTGAGCGCCCAATGGGTAAGCAAAGACACGATTCTGTGGAAAGTGACCGGCGGGGCCAACCTGAGCTACGCCCTCGTCTACTCGCCCGAAGCCGCGCTCGAAGTGGCGCCCGATGGCATCAAAAACGGCGTCGAGATCCCGCTGACCTTCGTCTCCGAGAAGCCGGACGTTGACCTGCTGCGCAAGTACCCCTATCTGCGCGACTACGCCGTGCTCAAAGTCACCGAATCCGACCCGGCCAGCCCGCCCCGGTGGTCGGGCCGGGGAATCGCCGAACTGCTCAAGGGGCAGGTGGCCGTCCTGGCCCGCGACGTGAGCGGCCGGCTGGTGGACGCGGCCGGGGTGCAGATCCCCGGCGTGCTGGACGACCTGTACGACTATAGCGGCCCGCTGGGCGCGGCCTTCGAGGGCGATACCCCCACCCTGCGTGTGTGGGCGCCCACCGCCCGGGACGTCACCCTGCACCTGTTCGACGCCGCCGCGGCCTCCTACGCGCAGAAAATCCCCATGACGCCCGACCCGGCCACCGGGATGTGGAGCGCCGCCGGCCAGCCCGCTTGGAAGGGCAAGTTCTATCTGTACGCCGTCACGGTCTACGTCCCTTCCACCGGCAAGATCGAAACGAACCTGGTCACCGACCCGTACTCGCTGAGCCTGTCCACCAACAGCAAGCGCAGCCAGATTGTTGATCTGACCAACGCGGCGCTCAAGCCGCCGGGCTGGGAGGCCCTCGCTTCGCGGAAGCCCGCGCTGGCTGCTCCGGAGGACATCGTCATCTACGAACTGCAC
>CAYZNA010000371.1:0-3927 GCA_964478665.1 uncultured Anaerolineales bacterium | reverse complement strand
CCGTGCCCCAGATCCGGGGCATGTTCGGCGGCGACCGCACCCGCAAACAGACCCTGGCCGACTACGGCTTCCGCCTGCCCTCCGCGCTGGACAACCGCCCGCTGAGCTTTGACGAATTCGAGGAGCGCGCCGGGCAGGTGATCTACACCAGCGCCACCCCCGGTCCCTATGAGATGGAGAAGGCGCAGCAAGTCGTGCAGCAGATCATCCGCCCCACCGGGCTGGTGGACCCGGAGGTCTCCGTCCGCCCCAGCAAAGGGCAGATTGACGACCTGGTGAAGGAGGTCAGAGCGCGGGTGGAGCAAGGCCAGCGCGTGCTGGTCACCACCCTCACCAAACGCATGGCGGAGGACCTGGCAGACTATCTGCTGGAGCTGGGGATCAAGGTGCACTACCTGCACTCGGAGGTCGAAACCCTGGAGCGGGTGGAGATCCTGCGCGACCTGCGCATGGGCGTGTACGACGTGGTGGTCGGCATCAACCTGCTGCGGGAGGGACTGGATTTGCCAGAGGTCTCGCTGGTCGCGATTCTGGACGCCGATAAAGAGGGCTTCCTGCGCTCCGACACCGCCCTGATCCAGACCATTGGCCGGGCAGCGCGGCACGTGCAGGGCAAGGTGCTGATGTACGCCGACCGGGTCACCGACTCGATGAAGCGCGCCATCGAGGAGACCAATCGCCGGCGCGAAATCCAGACCAGGCACAACCGCGAGCACGGCATCGAGCCGGTGAGCATCGTCAAGGCGGTGCACGATCTGACCGAACGGCTCCACGCCGTGGCCGAGGAGCGGGCGGAGTACCGGGCCGCGCCTACGCCCGCCAGCCTGCCCAAGAAGGAACTGGCCCGGCTGATCGAGGAGTTGGAGAAGCAGATGAAAGAGGCCGCCCGCCAGCTAGAATTCGAGAAGGCCGCCCTGCTGCGCGACCAGATCTTCGAGCTGCGCCAGGCGCTGGTGGAAAAGGACGGCGACGCGCCGGCGTGGGAGAAGGCCCGCCGGCTGGGCGAAATGGAGGCCGCGACATACCGGGTGTAAAATAGGCGCATGCCAACCCCCTTCCCCGGTATGGACCCCTATCTGGAGCAGCCGTGGCTGTGGCCGGATGTGCACACCGCGCTGATCGTTGCTGTGCGGGATTATCTGGCCCCGCAACTGCGTCCCCGCTACCGCGTGGCGGTTGACCTGCGGGTGTACGCCGAGCCTGAACCCTATGCCCGTCCCGGGGGCGACCTGCTCGGCCGCCCCGACCTGTGGATTGCCGAGCGGCCCCCCGAAAGCGCGCTGCTGGCCCCGGTCGCCGCCGCGCCCATCCCCCTGCCCCAGGTGGTGGAACTGCCCATGCCAGACCGGATCACCGAACGCTTCCTCGAGGTCCGCCAGGTGGAAACGAACGAGGTGATCACCGTGATCGAGTTGCTCTCGCCGGCCAACAAGCGCTCCTGGCGGTAGACTACAGCCGGCCCCTCGACCCGCCCCTCTCACCGCAGGACGCGGAATGGGCGACCGGCCTGTTGCCGAAGGGTCGCCGAAGGGTCGCCGAAGGGTCGCCGAAGGGTCGGTCTACAATTTTGCCCGGTCATCCGCAATGAGGTGAGTTATGGCTGACAATCCACAACCCGGCCCCGGCCCGGCGCAGGGAGGCGTGAAGTTCTCCGACATCAGCGGTGGGCAGATCGGCATCGAGGGCGACCTGGTCGGGCGCGACAAGATGGAAGCCGGCGGCCACATCGTCCACGCCGGGGCCGGGGCCACGGTCATCATCGGCCAGCCACCCCCGGCCCCGGAAGACGAGGCCCCCGCCCCCGGCGAGCCGCCTTTCAAGGGCCTGCAATACTTCGACGAAGCCGACGCCGATCTGTTCTTTGGCCGCGAAGTGTTGACCGCCCGGCTGGCCGGGCAACTGCGCGAGGGCCGCTCGCTGGCGTTCGTCGTCGGCGCGTCCGGCAGCGGCAAATCCTCCGTCGTGCGCGCCGGGCGGGTCCCCGCCCTGCGGTGCGGCGCAGCGCTGGCCGAGGGCAGCCTGCCGCCCGAGGGCAGCGCGCGCTGGCCCATCCACGTCATCACCCCCACCAATCACCCGCTGGAGGCGCTGGCCGGCAGCCTGACCCGCGACTCCGAATCGGTGACGGCCACTGCCGTGCTGATAGACGACCTGCGGCGCGACCCGCGCAGCCTGCACCTGTACGCCCGCAAACTGCTGGGCCGCACGTCCGCTGCCCGCCTGCTGCGGGTGGTGGGTCAGTTCGAGGAACTGTTTACCCTGTGCCGGGAGGCCGACGAACGGCGGCAGTTTGTGGACAACCTGCTGTGCGCCACTGCGCCGGAAACCGGCGGCCCGACGCTGGCCGTCGTCACCCTGCGCGCCGATTTTTACGCCCTCTGCGCGCCGTTCCCGGAGTTGCGCGAATTGCTGGCCCGTCAGCAGGAATACATCGGCCCGATGACGGAAGAGGAATTGCGCCGCGCCATCGAAGAACCGGCCCGGCGCAACGGGTGGGAGTTCGAACCCGGACTGGTGGATTTGCTGCTGCGCGATGCCGGCGACGAACCCGGCGCGCTGCCGCTGCTCTCCCACGCCCTGCTCGAAACGTGGAAGCGGCGGCGCGGGCGGACGCTCACGCTGGCCGGTTACACCGCCTCCGGCGGGGTGCACGGGGCGATTGCCAGAACCGCCGAAACCGTGTTCAACCACCAACTGACGCCGGAGCAGCAAGCCATTGCCCGCGGTATTTTCCTGCGGCTGACCGAGTTGGGCGCAGGCACGCAAGATACCCGCCGCCGCGCCGCGCTGGACGAATTGGCCCCCGACCCGGCCGCTCGCCCGGCGGTGGAATCGGTGCTGAAAACGCTGGCCGACGCCCGGCTGGTGACGACCGGCGAAGGCACGGCGGAAGTGGCGCACGAGGCCCTGATCCGCGAGTGGCCGAAACTGCGCAGGTGGCTGGACGAAAACCGCATCTGGCTGCGCCTGCAGCGCCAGATTACGGAGGACGCGCGGGAGTGGGCCGCCGCCGGCCGCGACCCCGACCGGCTGTATCGCGGCGTGCAACTGAACGCTGCCGGTGAGGAAAGCGGCCGGCACGAAAGCGACCTGAACGCGCAGGAACGCGAGTTTCTGGCCGCCGGGCGCGCACTGGCGGAACGGGAAGAAGCCGAACGCGAAGCGCAGCGCGAGCGCGAACTGCGGCTGGCCGAAGCAAAAGCCGAGGCCGAACGGCAGCGGGCGGAGGAACAAACTCGCTCGGCCGCCCGGCTGCGAACGCGCAGCCGGGTGATTGCGGCCATTGGCGCGCTGGCGCTGGTGGTGGCCGCTCTTGCCGTCTTCTTCTGGCGTCAGTCAACTCTGAGCGCCCTCCGCGCAGACCAGAACCTTGCCACGGCGCAGGCGGCTGGCACACAAGCGCAGGCCAACGCTGGCACCGCTCAAGCCAATGAGCGCCGCGCCAACGCTGCCAGCACGCAGGCGTTGGAGCAAAAAGTGACGGCGGAAACGGCCGGCGCACTGGCCGAAGAACGGCGCGCCGAAGCGGAGAGGCAGGCTCGCCTTGCCCGCTCTGGCCAACTGGCCGTACAAGCGCAGGCTGCGCTCGAACAGTATCCCCAGCGGGGGCTCCTGCTGGCCGTCGAAGCCTTGAAGGTCACGCTGGAGAAGCATGAGACGCGCGCCCCGGCCGCCGGGCAAGCCTTGCGCGACGCGCTGGCGAATGCCGGGGGACAAGGCTTGAGTGGGCACGAAGGCGCTATCTACGCCGTCGCCATCAGCCCTGACAATCGTTGGCTGGTCACCGGCAGTTGGGACAACACCGCCCGGCTGTGGGACTTGGCGGCGCTGGCACAAGACCCGACCACCGCGCCTATCGTCTTGCGCGGGCATGAGAGCGGGATCACCGCCGTCGCCATCAGCCCCGACAATCGTTGGCTGGTCACC
>CAYZNA010000370.1:0-3952 GCA_964478665.1 uncultured Anaerolineales bacterium | reverse complement strand
CGACATGCCAATGCCAGGCCTGCTCCCGGCAATAAGCCTGCACCGGCACCGCGCGGAACTCCGCGTCGCCATAGAAGGTGATCTGCACCCGGTCGGCGGGGGGCAAGTACGGTCGCACCTGGCGCAACAGGCTCAGTTGGGTCTCGGCCGACGTGCCGCCAAAGGGCAAGACCGTCCAGCACAGGGGCAACAGGCGTTTGCCATGCGCCGCGCCCAGCATCAGCACGCTCCAGCGGTTGGTCAAGTCCGTCCGGTCCATGACCAGGGCAACTTCCGCCCCTGTCCATTGGGCAAACAACTGCTTGACCACTGGCCCATACCAGTCGCCCCAATCCGGTGTCTGCGACACGGCATAGCCGTCCGCCGCAGACGCTGAATCAGGTTCTCGCGGTTGCCGGGCAACGGCAAGGCCAGGGCGAGGGTCGAGAGATGGCAATTCGGGCTGACCGCCAGGGCCTGACTCAGCAACGCCAGGTTGGTTTGCTGCGGTTTGGAGATGTTCAACTCCAAACGGGTGAACTGGTCCATGATTTGCCGATGCAGGTGTAAACTGTTCATGAGACGCTCCTTGTGATGTGGAGAGGTAAACACGACAGCTTTACCATATCACATCGGGAGCGTCTCCCTGTCAGCCAAAAACTGACAGGGGATGAAATCTCTAATCTCCAATCTCCAATCCCCAATCGCTACTCCCCAATCTCCAATCGCTAATCTCCAATCTCCAATCCTCCCATGCTCCCCCTCGAACAAACCCTCATCATAGACCTCACCGAGGCCCTCGCCGGGCCGTACGCCTCCATGCTGATGGGCGACATGGGCGCGGACGTGATCAAAATCGAGCGTCCGGGCACCGGCGATCAGAGCCGCAAGTGGGGCGCGCGCCTGCCGGCCGCAGCTCACGGCGACAGCGAGCGGGAGGGCGAATCGGCCTACTTCGCCTCCACCAACCGCAACAAGCGCAGCCTGACGCTCAACATTCAGTCCGGGCCGGGGCGGGCCATCCTGGGCCGGCTGCTGGACCGGGCCGACGTGTTCATGTGCAACATCCCGCGCATGGACAGCCTGCAACGGGTGGGCCTTGACCCGGAGGCGCTGCTGGCTCGCTATCCGCGCCTGATTTACGCCTCCATCACCGGCTACGGCCGCAGCGGCCCCTACGCCAACCGCTCCGGCTACGACCTTGTGGCCCAGGGCGAGGCCGGGCTGATGAGCCTGACCGGCACTCCCGAGACGGCGCCGGTGCGCTACCCGATCCCGCTGGCGGACATGACCACCGGGCTGTACACCGTGATCGGCGTGCTGGCTGCGCTGCGCTCCCGCGAGGCGACCGGGTGCGGGCAACTGGTTGACCTCAGCCTGCTCGAGTCGCAGGCGGCTTATCTGGGGGTGGTGGCCGGCAACTACTTCGCCACCGGCGAGCCGCCGCGCCCCCTCGGCAACCTGCACCCCGGCATCGTGCCGTATCAGGTCTTCCACACCGCCGACAAAGACATGATCGTCGCCGTGGGTTCAGAGAAGCAGTGGGCGGCCTTCTGCGACCTGCTCGGACTGGGGTCGCAGGTGCGCGACGACCCGCGCTTTGCCTCCAACCCGGCCCGCCTGCGCCACCGGGACGAGCTGATCCCGCTATTGCAGGCGCCGCTGGGCCGCCTGCCCTCCGCCGACCTGCTCTCCCGCCTGCGGGTTGCCGAGATCCCCTGCGGCCCGATCAACACCGTGCCGGACATTCTCTCCGACCCGCACTACCTCGCGCGGGGCAACGTGGTCGAGCAGGCTCACCCCCTCGCCGGGACCGTCCGTTCGCTGGCCAGCCCGGTCCGCCTCGCCGCCGCCCCGCCCGGCTACCGCCTCCCGCCCCCGACCCTCGGCCAGCACACCGAGTCCATCCTGAGCGACCTCGGCTACTCCCCGGACCAGATCGCCAACCTCCGCGCTCAGGGCGCAATCTAGCCGGGCCACCACCCCCACTCTAACTCCCCACTCTAACTCCCCACTCTAACTCCCCACTCTAACTCCCCACTCTAACTCCAACTCCATGCGCGGCCCCATCCCCGAAATTACTCCCTTCCTCCGCCTCGGCGGGCGTGGATGGCGCTGGCCGGCGGCCCTGCAGGCGCTTTCCCACTACAACTTCCGGCTGTTCTGGTTCGGCCAACTGGTGTCGCTCACCGGCACGTGGATGCAGCGCACCGCCCAGCAGTGGCTGGTCTTCCGGCTGACCGGCTCCTCGCTCAAGCTGGGGGTGGTCACCTTTGTTTCGTTTCTGCCGGTGCTGATCCTTTCACCGTTTGCCGGTGTGCTGGTGGATCGCGTGGACAAGCGCCGGCTGGTGACCCTGGCCCAGACCCTGATGATGGTGCAGGCCGGGGTCATGGCCGGGTTGACTGCGGCCGGGGTAATCCAGTTCTGGCATATTGTGGTGTTGGCGCTGCTGCTGGGGATGGTGAGCGCCTTCGAAATGCCGGCGCGGCAGGCCTTTGCCATTGACATGGTCGGCCGCGACGATTTGATGAACGCCATCGCGCTCAATTCGTCGGTGTTCAACGGGGCGCGCATCGCCGGGCCGGCCATCGCCGGTGTGCTGGTCGCCAGCGTGGGCGAGGCCGCCGCCTTCGGGCTGAATGCGGTTAGCTATCTGGCAGTGATCGCCGGGCTGCTGGCCATGCGGTTGACCCCGCCCGAACTGCCGCGCCCGAACGGAAAGACGGTTGAGCAATTGAAGGAAGGACTCGGCTACGTGGCCGGCCATGGGGTGATCCGGGTGCTGGTCGGGATGGTGGCCGTGTTCAGCTTCTTTGGCCTGTCCTTTACCACCCTGATCCCGGTCTTTGCCGGAGATGTGCTGCGGGTGGGGCCGCAGGGCCTCGGGGCGCTGCTCTCGGCGCTGGGAGTGGGGGCGCTGGTTGGGGCGCTTTCGCTGGCGTTGCTGGGGAACTTTCGGTACAAGGGCTGGCTGCTCACCGCCGGGATGCTGATTTTCGCCCTCTCGGTGGCCGCCTTTTCGGCCTCCCGCTGGATGCCACTCTCGATGCTGGCGCTGGCCTTCTCCGGCTGGGCGCAGATCACTCAACTGGCGACCACTAACACCCTGCTGCAAACCATGGTCCCGGATGGGCTGCGCGGGCGGGTGATGAGCACCTACACGTGGATGCTGGGCGGGATGCTGCCGCTCGGCTCGTTGCTGATGGGAGCAGTGGCGCAGGGGTGGGGCGCGCCGCTGGCCGTGCGGGCCGGGGCGCTGGTGTGCGGCGCCTTCGCCCTGCTGGTGCTGTGGCGATTGCCGGTCGTGCGGCGGCTGGCGTGAGCACCGGAGTATGCCGGAGTATGCCGGAGTATGCCGGAGTATGCCGGAGTATAATGAAGGACACGCCGCGTTCTGATTGAGGAGCAGTTCCCATGCGCGAGTTCAACACCTTCGGGCCGGTGGACCCCCGGCTGCACTATCACGTCAACCGGCTGGCAGTGAAGGCCGCCATGCGGGCCAAAATCGAAAAGGGCCGCTACTTCACCCTGAACGCCGCCCGGCAGACCGGCAAGACCACCCTGTTCCGGGAGGTGATCGCCGAACTGGAGGCCGAAGGGGCATACTTCGGCGTGCTGCTGGATTTCGAGTTGCTCAGCCATTTCCAGCCGGCGCGCATGTACGAGCGCCTGGGGCAGGAACTGGAAGAATGGCGCGCTCGCTGGCCACAGGCGCCTGCCCCAACCCCGATGCGTGATCACGGTGACTTCGCCGACTGGTTGCGCCTGACGGTGCGGCAGATGGACCGGCGCGGGCTATTGATCATTGACGAATTTGACGCCCTGCCTCCAGAAATCATCCAGGCCCTGTTGTCGCAGTTTCGCGGGATGTACCTGAAGCGCGGGCAGTCCGGGAACGATGGCGTACACAGCGTCATTCTGGTCGGCGTGCGCAACATCCCCTCGCTGTTGGGGGGCACGCAGTCCCCGT
>CAYZNA010000369.1:0-3960 GCA_964478665.1 uncultured Anaerolineales bacterium | reverse complement strand
GGGGCTGCCCGCGCTACGGGGCTGCCCGCGCTACGGGGCTGCCCGCGCTACGGGGCTGCCCGCGCTACGGGGATGCCCGCGCTACGGGGCTGCCCGCGCTACGGGGCCGCAGCCCGCTCGCGGCGGAACTGGGTCCGGTACAGCCGGGCATATAGCCCGTTCTGCGCCAGCAGGTCCGGGTGGACGCCGCGCTCGACAATCCGGCCCCGGTCGAAGACCAGAATCAGGTCGGCGGCCAGGATGGTGCTCAGCCGGTGGGCGATCACGATGCTGGTGCGCCCGGCCATCACCCGTTTGAGGGCCTGCTGGATCAGTGCCTCGGATTGGCTGTCCAGCGAGCTGGTGGCCTCGTCCAGCACCAGAATGCACGGGTCCTTCAAAATTACGCGCGCCAGCGCCAGGCGCTGCTTTTCCCCGCCGCTCAGCCGATAGCCCCGTTCGCCCACGATGGTGTCGTAGCCAT
Source organism: uncultured Anaerolineales bacterium (assembly GCA_964478665.1). GTDB lineage: Bacteria > Chloroflexota > Anaerolineae > Anaerolineales > CAYZNA01 > CAYZNA01. The sequence goes on along the minus strand of CAYZNA010000369.1, from coordinate 3,497 downwards.
CCGGCAGCCCACGGATGAAGTCGTGGATGTTGGCGGCCTCGCAGGCAGCTTCGATCTCGCGCTGAGGGGCGTCCAGCCGGGCGTACAGCAGATTGGTGCGAATGGTATCGTGGAACAGGTGGGTTTCCTGCGTTACCATGCCGATCTGCGCGCTGAGGGAGGCCAGGGTCACCTCGCGCAGGTCGTGGCCGTCCAGCAGAATTCGCCCGGCGGTGGGGTCGTACAGGCGCGGGATGAGGTAGGTGAGGGTGGTCTTGCCGGCGCCGCTCGGCCCGACCAGCGCCGCCAGTTGCCCCGGTTGCACGCAGAAGCTGATCCCCTCCAGCGCCAGCTCGCGGGCCTGACCGGGGGCCGCTTCCGGCTCCCCGCCCGGAGCGCCCCGGCCGTCGGGGCGGGAAGCCGCTCCGCGTCCCCACCGGGAGGGGTCCCGCCACCGGGGACGGGGACCGGCCTCCCCACCGAGGGCGATCCCGCCACCGGGGACGGGGACCGGCCTCCCCACCGAGGGCGATCCCGCCACCGGGGCGCGAAGCCGCTCCGCGTCCCCACCGGAGAGCACCGCCACCACGTTGTCCATCCGCCCGTGGCGCTCCACCGCGCTGAGCAGGGCCTCGGCGCGGGCCTCGTAGCGGAACGAGACATCCTCAAAGGTCAGCTCGCCGCGCACCTCGTGCAGCGGCTGCGCGCCGGGCAGGTCGGCGATCTCCAGCGGCAGGTCCAGCACCTCGAACACGCGCTCAAAACTGACCACTGAGGTGGAAAACTCCACCGGGGCGTTGGCCAACCCCTGCAGCGCGGCGTACAGGCTGGTGAGGTAAGCGCCAAAGGCCACAATTGTCCCCACGGTGAACGCGCCGGCAATCACCAGATAGCCGCCCAGGCCGTAGACCAGGGCCATGCCCACCGCGCTCAACAGGCCGATGCTGACGAAAAAGACCGTGCCCATCACCGCCCGACGCACGCCCAGATCGCGCACGCGGGCCGCCCGCCCCTCAAAGCGAACCACCTCCTGCCCGGCCCGCCCGAACAGCTTGACCAGCAGCGCCCCGCTGATGTTGAGGGTCTCGTTCATCATGGCGTTCATCTGGGCGTTGGTGTCCATTTGCGCGCGGGCGATCTCCCGCAGGCGGTCGCCCAGCCGCCGGGCAGCGAGGATGAAAAGCGGCAGCACGGCCACCGCGATCAGAGTCAGCCGCCACTCCAGGGTGAGCATGACGCTCAGCAGCGCCGCGACCTGCACCAGATTGGTGATGATGTTGACCAGGGTGTTGCTGATGGCGTTTTGCGCGCCGACCACGTCGTTGTTGAGGCGGCTCATCAGCTCGCCCACGCGGGTGTTGGTGAAGAAGCGCAGCGACATGGCCTGCAAGCGGGCAAACAGCGCCACGCGCAGATCGTAGATCACGCCCTCGCCCACCTGCGAGTTCAGGCGCCGCTGCCATACGTTGATCGCGCCGTTCAGCGCCGGGATGAGCAGCAGCGCGAGCGCCAGCCACAGCAGCCGCTGCAGGTCACGCGCCGGCAGGGTGCGGTCAATCAGGTCGCGCAGAATCAGGGGCGCCAGCAGGGAGAGGCCGGTGGTAATCAGGATCATCGCCAGCATGCCCGCAATCGGCCAACGATAGGGCCGGGAATAGCCCAGCACCCGCCGCAGCAGGCTCCACGTGACCCTGGGCTTCTCGTCCGCCGACCTCAGATAGCTAAACCAGCCGCTACCGTGAAACATCAGTTTACCTCCCCTGGCGCTCTTGAACCTTCATAGAACCTTCTCCACCGACCAGCCCCCGGCCTTCATTACCTCCGGGGGAATGGTCTCGTCCTGCGGGCGGAAGGTCAGACGGTTGGCGCCGGTCAGCGCGTCCAGCACGTCGCCCATCAGGTCGGCCAGCGCCACCGGGGTCCCCAGCGCGCGGGCCACGTCCAGCGGGGAGAGGTCGTCCAGGCTGATGCCCTGGGGGTGGTCGAAGGCCACCCGGGGCAGGACCACCACCTGCCCCAGCTCCCGCCCCGCGAGCTGCGCGATGATGTCCCGCGCCATCAGCAGCCCGGCCACGGTGATAGTTTCCCCCAACCGCTGGTTGACGACCGGAACCACAGCCAGCAGGGGGCGACCCCGCGTGTCGCCCCTACCCTCCGCCAACCGATTGAACTCCCTCGCCACACCCTCCAACGTGGAGGCGAACAGCGTGCCCGTCACCAGCGTGGCCCGCCCTTTTGGGAGTTTGAGATTTGAGATTTGAGATTTGAGATTTGTCCACTCGTCCAGAAAGCGGCGCACCTGGCCCAGGCCGTTTTCCTCCAGCTCCAGCCCGTCAATCTCAAAGCGCGGCGGCAGCCCCCTTCGCTTCGCTCCGGGGACCTTCGGCGGGCGGCCGGCCACCAGATACCACTCGTCGGTGGCGTACACGAAGCGAACCCCAAAACGCGCGAGGTATTCGCCGCCCCACGCCTCCACCGCGTCCAGCACGGCGTGGGTCTCGGCGACGGTGTTGGGGCGCAGGCCGTACCTGTGATGCCTGGTCAGCCCCACCGGCACCACGCTGACCGACTGCACCGCCGGCCACAGCCCGGCCAGATCGGCCACCGATTGCGCCAGAAGCGGGCCGTCGTTCAGCCCGGGGGTGATCACCAGTTGGGTGTGGCAGCGCAGGCCGCGCTCCGCCAGCCAGCGCAGTTGACCCATGATGTCCGGGGCGGTGGGATTGGCCAGGCAGCGACGGCGTACGTCCGGATCGGTGGCGTGCACCGAAACGTACAACGGGCTGAGGCGCTGGCGCTCGACTCGCTCCCAGTCGCGCCCGGTGAGGTTGGTCAGGGTGACGAAGTGCCCGTGCAAAAACGAGTAGCGATAGTCGTCGTCTTTGATGTATAGCGCCCGGCGCATGCGCGGGGCGGTCTGGAGCACAAAGCAGAACGGGCACAGGTTATTACAGCGGCGGATGTCAATATCAAAGGTGGGATGGGTGAACTCGATGCCCAGCGGCTGGCCCTCCGCCCGCGGCCCTTCGGCCACGTACTCTTCGCCGTCGCGGATCAGCTCCACTTCGAGGTAGTCGTCGGCGGCGTAGAACTGGACGTCAATCACGTCTTCGACCGGGTGGCCGTTAACGTGGGTGACGGCGTCGCCCGGGGCGAGGCCCTGCCCGGCGGCCCAGGAGCCGGGTTCCACGGCGCGGACGAGGCCGGCGATGGGTGGGGGGGAGATCGTGTTGTCTGGCATCAGATGCTCGGCCGCAACCTTGAAGTGGACATCGCCCGCTGGTATCAGGGGGCGGTGTGTTTCATAACCGACTTACGGCCCGGGACCGTGATTAAGGACGATGCCGCCCCCGCCCCGACTACGACGAGGCATCGGGGGTCAGTCTTGCTCTCTCAAATAGCACCTCGAAAAGCGACACCTTTCAGCTTAACACAACGGACCCGCCGGTGGGGAGGCACCCCACACAGTGTGGACAGCCGGGGCAGGAGCAGGTATCCCGACCTGCCCTCCCCGGTCC
>CAYZNA010000368.1:3160-3966 GCA_964478665.1 uncultured Anaerolineales bacterium | reverse complement strand
TGGGCGAGATTCTGCGAACGCGGCTCAACAACGACCGGCTGGCGGAGGTCTTTCCCGGGTACGAGCGCTACAACTTCCAGGGAGTGGCCGGCGGGTGACATCCTCAAGACCCTGAGGATCTTCGAGACCCTCAGGGTCTTCTTTCCCGTATAATTGGCGGCATGTTCAAGATTGCCGCCCTGCCGGCAGCGTGCCCCGCCGCAGCGCTCGCCGGCCTCGTTCTGCTCCAAACCGGACCGAATCCCCCTTCCCTGCCCCCGCCCCCGGTCGCCACACCCACCCCCGACCGGGCGGCCCGGCCCACCCGGCCCGCCAATCCCCGCCAGGCCGACCGCGGCGCCGGGCTGTACTGGTTTACCTGCATGGCCTGCCACGGAGACCGCGGGCAGGGATTGACAGACGAATGGCGCGCGGTCTCGGGCGCACAGGACTCGAACTGCTGGCAGTCGAAGTGCCACGCCAGCAATCACCCGCCCCAGGGCTTTGAACTCCCCCGCTCTATCCCGGCGGTGACCGGCCCCGGAACGCTGGCGCGCTTTGCCAGCGCGCAGGAGCTGCACGACCACCTCGCGCGCACCATGCCGTGGTGGGACCCCGGTTCGCTGACCGACGGGCAAGCCTGGGACCTGACCGCCTTCCTGCTGCGGGCACGCCAGGCCCTGCCGGCGGGGATCACACTGAGCGCGAGCAGCGCCGGCGCCCTGCCGGTGAACGCGCCCGCGGCGCCGCGCGGTGATCAGCGCTCGCCGGCCCTGCTGCTGGCCGCGCTGCTGGCCCTGGCCTGCTGTGGAATCATCCTGCGACGG
>CAYZNA010000368.1:0-3066 GCA_964478665.1 uncultured Anaerolineales bacterium | reverse complement strand
TGTTCTACGTCCCCACGCCGGAAGAAGCCGCGCTCTCGGTCCAGCGACTGACCTACCTTGTGCCCTACGGCGGGCTGATCCGCAACCTGCACTATTGGGCTACCCAGGCCCTGCTGCTGACCACCGGCCTGCACTTGCTGCGAGTGGCCCTGACCGGGGCCTACCGGCCGCCGCGCCGCTTCAACTTCCTGCTGGGGCTGGGCCTGCTGGTGCTCACCCTGCTGCTCGGATTCAGCGGCTACATGCTGCGCTGGGACGAGGGTGTGCAGTGGGCGCTGGTGGCGGGCACCAATCTGCTCAAGTCGGTCCCCGGCGTGGGGGAGGGGCTGTACGCGCTGGCGGTGGGCGGAAGCCGGCCCGGCCCGGCCACCCTGTTGCGCTTCTACGCCTGGCACGTCTTCGGGCTGACCCTGCTGCTGATCATTCTGAGCGGGTGGCACCTGTTCCGCGTCCGGCGCGACGGTGGGATCGCCGCGCCGCCCCCTGCCGCGCACAGCCCGAACGAACGCATCACCCGCGCGGAACTGGTGCAGCGCGAGGCCCTGGCGGCCCTGTTCTCCGGCGCGCTGCTGCTATTGCTGGCGGCCTTCTTCCCGGCGCCAATCGCGCCCCCGATCACCCCGGCCGGGGATCTGACGGCGCAGGCGCGCGCGCCGTGGTTCTTCCTGTGGATTCAGCACTTACTGCGCCTGGGCGACCCGTTTCTGATGGGGGTGCTGATCCCGGCCCTGCTGCTGGCGCTGCTGGCGCTGATACCCTACCTGCCGCCACCGCTCCCGGCCGGGGAGTTGGGCCGCTGGCTGCCGCGCCGGGGCCGGGCGGCGCAGAACCTCGTCGGGCTGATCTTGCTGCTGCTGCTGGTCCTCACCGCTCTGGAGCTGCTGTCGCGAGCTGCGCCATGAGACCTCCATCCTCGCAGACCGCCGCTCCGCGCGAGCAGGAACGCGGTGCGCTCACCCGCCGTGGGTTCGTGGCGTCAGCCACAAATGGATTGCTGGCCCTGAGCGGCCTGCTCGGCCTGGCCGGGCTGTGGCGCTTCCTCAGCTTCCGGCCGGACCCGCCCGCGCCGGCCGAATTTGACCTCGGGCCGGCCTCCGGCTACCCTCCGAACTCGCGCACTCCCCTGCCGCAGGCGAGGGCGGTGCTGCTGCACACCCCGGACGGTTTCCTCGCTCTGAGCACCATTTGCCCGCACCTGGGCTGTACGGTGGAGCCGTCCGCCGGTGGTTTCGCCTGCCCGTGCCACGGCTCGCGCTTCGATGCGCCGGGCCGGCTGCTGAGGGGACCGGCCACCCGCTCACTATCGGCCCTGCGCCTGGAGCAGACCGACGACGGGCGCCTGATCTTGCACACGGCGTATCAAGACCCTGAGGGTCTTCGAGACCCTCAGGGTCTGAAACCCGGTTTTCCGGTACCCTTTTTGGCGCCTCCGGCATATAATTCCGCCCACTCGATCACCCGCCACAGGAGCCATCCATGCACAAAGCCAAACTGATCTTCAACCCGCTGGCCAATCACGGCCGTTCCGGGCAGCAAGCCTCTGACCTGCGCACCCTGGTGGAAAAGCTGGGCGGCGCCGATTGGGCCGGCACCGAGTATCCCGCCCACGCCACCGAACTGGCCGAGCAAGCCGGAAATGAGGGCTACGAAGCGGTGATCGCCCTCGGCGGCGACGGCACGGTACACGAAATCGTCAACGGGCTGATGCGGCTGCCGGAGGACCGCCGCCCGGCGCTGGGCGTGGTCCCCATTGGCTCCGGCAACGACTTCGCCTTCAACGCAAAGATCAAGGCCAACCCGCCGGAGGCCCTCGAGGCCGCCTTTCGCGGCTCTCCGGCGCCGGTTGACGTGGGTCAGATCAGCGACGGGGACGGGCGCACGGAGTACTGGGATAACTCCTGCGGCATGATGTTTGACGCCGCGGTCAATATCCAGAGCCGGCGCATCACCCGCGTGCACGGCTTCCCCATGTATCTGCTGGCCACCATCCGCTCGATCATCGAGAACTACGACCCCACCCACGTGAAGATGACCATTGACGGGCAACCGCTGGAGCGCGACCTGCTGATGTTCTCCATTGGCAATGGCCCACGCGAGGGCGGCGGCTTCCACGTCACCCCGGACGCCAAAAACGACGACGGGGTGCTGGACTACTTGATGGTTGGCCCCATCTCGCGCCCGATGATGTTCCGCCTGCTGCCGGAGGTGATGAACGCTACCCACGCCCGCTTCAAGTGCGTGACCCTGGGGCGCTTCCGCACCCTGACGCTGGAGGCCGATCGGGCCGTGCCGGTGCACCTCGACGGCGAGCTGTGGGCGCCCTACGAGGCCGACGTGCGCCAGATTACCCTGCGCCTGCTGCCGGGCGCGATTCGGTTGCTGCGCTGATTTACCGCGCCTTTACCCGGCGCAGACGCCCCCACAACATCCCATACTCCCCCGGAAATGAGAGGCATCCACCGGCTGCTTGCAGCAGCCCTCGCGCTGCTGCTTCCGGCAGCCGCCCTGACCACCGCCGTTCAACTGGAAAACCACGACGGGTTCTGCGCCGCCTGCCACACCCGGCCGGAGACGGCCTACGTGGCCCGCTCGCAGGCGGGAGCCGTTGACCTGGCTTCGGCCCACACGCCGGAGGGCGTGCGCTGCGTGGATTGCCACAGCGGGGAGGGCCTGGCCGGGCGGACGGTTTCCCTGCGACAGGGGGCGACAGACTTGCTGGCCTACCTGAGTGGGAGCTTCACCCGCCCGGCGGTGACGCAACACCCGGTGGGGGACCGGGGCTGCCTTAAGTGCCACATTTCTCCGGGTGGGCTGCCCGTGCCCGCACCCGACCGGGACACCCTTTCGAACTCCCACTATCACCGGGCGGCCTACCTCGCCGGGTGGCAGGCGCAGGCTGCCGGCCCGCGCGGGACGTGCGCACAGTGCCACCCGGCCCACACGCCCGGGTCCGGCGCAGGCCAGTTGTTCGTGATACAGGGGGTCGCCGCACGCGCCTGCGAGGGCTGCCACCCGACGCCGGGGCCGACATCCAGATCGAGGTCAAGGAAGAGGACATCCGCGTCG
>CAYZNA010000367.1:477-3980 GCA_964478665.1 uncultured Anaerolineales bacterium | reverse complement strand
AGCCGTTCTTTGGCGCCGGCATCCGCCCCAACACGCGCGGCAACCTGACCACCTGGCCGGTCAACCTGGCGCTACTTGCGCAGTTTGCCGGCCTGCCGGCGCAGCAGGCCTTCTGGCTGCTGCGCACCTTGCTGGCCCTGCTGAACGTGCTGGCGGTGTACACCCTGGCCCTGCGGTTGTTCGGCAAGCGCAATCAGGCCCTGGCCTCGGTGCTGTTGTACGTCCTGATGGCCTTCATGCTCACCGGCCAGCAGGATGCGCTTGGTTTTGCCTTCTTCTCCCGCAACGCGCAGGACAAGTTCATTGTGCGCTACACCCTGCTGCCGGTCGTGCTGGCCTGGAGCCTGGCCTATCTGCAAAAGCCCGACCGGCGCCGCTACTGGCTGGCCGGGCTGCTGACGGTGGGCCAGGCAATGACCCACACCACCGGCGCGGTCATGATTGGCATCCCGCTGGCCAGCCTGGGCATGGTACACGTGGTTGCCCACTTTCAGGGCATCAACCTGCGTTCTCTGTTTCACCCGCGTCGTTGGCGCGTGAATCTGCGACCGGGCGCCATCGGGGGCGGCCTGCGTAACCTGGCCGCGCTCAACTGGCCCGTGTTGCGGCCCTATTTGTACCTTTCGGTCTGGTCGCTGCTCGGCCTGATCTTGCCCGCCGTCCAGCAGGCCCTGCCGGATGCGCCGGTGGTGGCCTACTCCCTCACCGATACCCGTGACCCGACCCTCTGGTTCCGCATCAACCTGGTCATTTCTAACTACCGGCTGCTGATTTCAGACAATCTCGGGCCGCGAGCTTACATTGTCCACCCCGCTCAGTTCCTCTCGGCAGATATCCTGCTGCCGGCTTTTGCCCTGCCGCTGTTCTGGTGGAAGGCCTTCAAGAAGCACCTGCCCTCCGAACTGATCGCCGGGATCTATCTGTTCAACCCCTTCGTACTACTCTTTCCGCCCGTCATTCAACTGATTGGCGACCGTGCCACCCCCTGGCTGCTCTACCGTTTTGCCTGGCCGCTTTCGCTCATTGGAGTGCTGACTACCGCCTGGCTGGCGTGGTCCGTGATCGAGTGGCTTCAGGAGCGTCTCCCGGCCCTGCGTGCTGCTCTGCCGGCGCTGGCCGTGGCGGTGACGGTGGTGGCAGCCTCCAGCCCCATCCGCTACGGGCTGCTGACGCTATCCGAGATTCGCAAGAACCCGCTGGTGGTGCGCTGCCGCACCCTGCAGCCCGGGCTGCTGAGCCGTCTGCCCGAACTGGTCGGGGATGGGGGTGTGGTGCTCTCGACCGTGGATCTGGACCTGTGCATTCCCACCAGCGCCGCCAACGCTTACCCGGTGGAGTACGGGCTGACCTCCACCATCAACCGCTTCCCGGCCAGCCGCATCTCCGAAGGGGACCGGCGTTTCAACGATGTGCGCGCCTTCAACGTGGCTCTGGTAGTGGACCAGAGCTTTATGGACATCCTGACCCGCTGGAATGTGCGCTTTATCATGCTGCGCCAGGATCAGCCGATTGTCACCCAACTCAACCACCTGCCGCAGCTCTTCAAGCAGGAGGTTTCCAGCGATCGCTACCTCATTTATCGTGTACTGCCCGCAAGCGGCGCCAACATCCTGCCGGAGACGCCGGTCAAGGACCGCTGGAAGGCCGCGTCGTGGGCCGGGGACGACCCGCTGGTGGCCGCCAACACCCTGTGGAGCCAGGGCCGCTGGGACGAAGCCATCGTTGCCTACCGGGCGCTGGCCGGTCAGGACCCGCAAATGCGCTTCCCGGCCCTGTTCGGCGAAGGCCTGGCCCAGCAATCTGCCGGGCGGTTGGAGGCAGCCATCCTCGCTTTCCAGGCCGCCACCGGGGCCGACCCGCAGGATCCACAGGGCTGGCTGAACCTGGGCAACGCCTATCGCCTGAACGGCGACTACGCACAAATGGAGCAGGCCGAGCAGCGGGTGATTGACCTTGTCTCCTGGCACCCCGACGCCTGGCAGCGGCTGGGCGATGCCCTGCGCCTCTCTGGCCGCGACGCCGAAGCACAGGTGGCCTATGAGTACGCCACTGCTGCCGACAACACCCCCGGCACCACTTTCTATTACCGCGCGCTCGGCACCACCTACACGGCTGTCAACTGGCTGGATCGGGCAGCGGAGGCTTTTCAGCGCGCAAACGCCATTCGTGAGGAGACATCCACCTATTTCTACCTGGCCCAGGCCTACGTAAAGCAGGGCAAGTTTGATGCCGCGCTGCAAACCGCCGACCGTTCGCAGCGCATAGACTACTGGAGCGATCTGCCCCTCGTCACCCGCGGCGTGGTGGAGGTAAGCCAGCAGGACAGCCCGGCGGCCGCAGAGAACTTCCGCGCGGCTGCGCTGCGCAACCCGCAATCGCTCGGTATTCAGCAGCTCGCCACTACCGAGGGATATGTCCGGGGCAGCCAGGCCGCGCTGCAAACCGTAGAGAACCTGTTTGGCTACCGGCTGGGATTCTCGCAGGCGGTGATCACCGCCGGGCAGTTGCAGTTTGGCCTGGGCCAGATTGATGATGCGCTGGCTCTCGGACAGCAGGCCTGGGCCTGGCAGCCGGTCAACTCCGACGCGGCCGTGTTGATCGCCAGCGTTTGGGACGCGCTTGGCCAGACGGCGGAAGCCACCCGTTCCTACCGCGATGCCATCCGCGCCAACAAATACGATGCCAGCGCCTACACCGGCCTGGCGACCATGGCTCAATCGCAGGGGGATTGGGGCAGCGCCATCGGCTGGGGCTGGAGCGCGATGTCAATCGCGCCGTACAACAGCGCCGCCGCCACCTCGTTGGGGAATACCTACGCGGCCCACGGCGCTGCTTCGCGCGCCCTGGCCGCCTACCAGCTTAGCGCGCAGATGGATCCGCAGAACCCGCTGCCGCAGGTGCAAATGGGCAACCTGTTCCTCTCGCTCGGGCAGGCGCAGCCCGCAACGGGAGGCAAGTCCGGCGATGGCAATTCGCTGGCAGGCCAGTTGGCCTCCTCGCCCCCGGTGACCGGCGATCCGGTCGCCAGCGCCCGCCGGGCCTTCGAGTCGGCAGCCGCGTTTGAGACGCAGAGCAGTCTGGGGTTGGTGGGGCTGGGCAACCTTGCCCTCAGTCTTGGCAATCTTGACCAGGCAATCAGTTATCTTGAGCAAGCCATCACCCTTACACCTTACACCGGCAGTGCCCTGGTTTCGCTTGGCCAGGCCTACGAGCAGTCCGGCCAGCCCGACCGGGCGCGCCAGGCCCTGCAATCGGCGCTGGACCGCGATCCCGGCTATGTGATCGGCTACGACGTGCTCGGCAAACTGTACCTGCGCCTCGCAAAACGAGACGAAGCCGAGCAGACCTATCGGCTGGTGATCCGCCGCCTGCCGTGGCAGTCAACTGGCTACGTGGGCCTGGGTGGGCTGCTGGAAGCGCTGGGCGACTCCACTGCTGCCATATCCACCTACCAGATGGCTGCCAGCCTGGAGCCGCGACCAGCAGCCCCTGCCCTGGCGGCG
>CAYZNA010000367.1:0-419 GCA_964478665.1 uncultured Anaerolineales bacterium | reverse complement strand
CCGCCGCATCGTCGCGAGCCCTGGCGCGAAGGATACGAGGCAGCCGAGAAGCTGTACGAGGAGGCCATCGCCAGCGACCCGGCCTATCTGATCTCGCTGGGCAACATGTACGAAGAAGCCGGGCGGCGCGCCGACGCTCGCGCCGCCTATCTGCGGGCTGTAAACCTTCTGCCGTCGTCTGCTCGGGCCGATGCTCTTGCCTCGCTTTCCTCGCTTTCTCTCAAGACTGGCAACGTGACCGAGGCCACGGACTACGCCGGCGAGGCCATTGCGCAAGCGCCGACCGACATTGCCGGGTACACCGCACTCGCTCAGGCATACCTCGTTACGGGGCAGTTGGACAAGGCCGCCGGCGCCTACCAGGCCATGATCGCCGCCATGCCTGGCGCCTCGACCGCCTTCCTGGCTTACGGCGATTT
>CAYZNA010000366.1:0-4000 GCA_964478665.1 uncultured Anaerolineales bacterium | reverse complement strand
CCCGCACCGAAGCGCGTGTTGGGGAGCTGGCCGAAGCGCAGACCCGCACCGAAGCGCGTGTCGGGGGGCTGGAAGCAGCGCTCGAGCGGCTCGCACAGGCCCAGGCGCAAACCGATCAGTCCCTCAAGGAACTGGCAGCGGCGCAGGCGGAGACTGATCGCTCCCTCAAAGCACTGGCTGCAGCGCAGGCCCGTACCGAGCAGACCCTTGCTGAGGTCGTCCGCAGGCAAAACAACTCAGATGCCACGCTCAGAGCACTTGGGGCACGCTGGGGCATGCGCTCCGAAGAGAGCTTTCGCAACGCGATTCAGGGTATCCTCAGCGAGTTCACCGACCTGCACGTCGAGCGGTTCCTCGGCTACGACCCGGAGGGCGAGGTGTTTGGCCGACCAGATCAGGTCGAGCTGGACCTCATCGTCCGCAACGGCCAGACTATGCTGGGCGAGATCAAGTCTTCGGTCAGCAAGGGCGACGTGTATACCTTCGTCCGCAAAGCGGCCTTTTATGAGCGCCGTCACAAGATCAAGGTTGACCGGTTGGTCATCATCACGCCGATGCTGGACCCGCGCGCAGAGGCGGCAACCGACAGCCTCGGGATCCGCGTGTACACCTCGGCCTACGATTTTGGACGGGAAAAACAGGCTGAGTAAGCTTCCGCTCTTGCCCTATCCCGCGCGCCGGGCCTTGCACCCGGCGCGTTCGATTCACCGCCCTGCCCGTCGCACGGAGGTTCCTTTCACCGCGCCGGATCGGGTGCTTCCTCACTTCCAGCAAGCCGCCCCGTGCGCGCATAAATTGACTTCTTATCCGGCTGGCGGCAAGCTCCGGGCCGTTTTGCCTCTCTTGCAGATTGAGGATATACTCCCCGCTACTTTCACCCGGAGCCGACTCCCGTCATGGGGACCGTCTTCTCCGGAGGGCCCCCACCCCTCGCCCCGACGGACCCCACATGCCCCCTGACGTGCTCGCCCCGTCTCATCCCCAATCTTTCCGCGCCATCCGGCCCTGGCGTGAGTGGGCATTCGGCGCGTTGCTGCCGGCGCTGGCCGTGCTGGCCGCCCTGTTGATCGGTGTGATCATGCTGCTGCTGCTCCGCGCCAACCCGTTGCGGGCCTACGCGGCCATGTTCGGCGGGGCGCTGGGCAGCGTGGCCGGCCTGACCCAATCAGCGGTCAAGGCCACCCCGCTGCTGTTAGTGGGGCTGGGCATCTGCATCGCCTTCCGCGCCAACGTGATCAACATCGGCGGCGAGGGCCAGATCATTGCCGGAGCGCTGGCGACCACGTGGGCCGCGCTGCTGCTACGCACCCTGCCTGGCTGGCTGCTGCTGCCGCTGGTGCTGCTGATTGGCTTTCTGGCCGGGGCGGCATGGGGGTTCGCGCCCGGCTTGCTCAAGGCCCGGCTGGCGGTAAACGAGATCCTCAGCACGATCATGATGAACGCCATCGCCCTGCAATTGATGAACTACCTGCTGGGCGGCCCGCTGATTGACCCGGCCGAGGTGGTCGCCGGCACCTTCATTGCCCAGTCCGAGCGGTTGCCGCCGGCCGCCTGGCTGCCGCGCCTGGCGCCGCAGGCCCAACTCAGCGCCGGGGCCATCCTGGCTGTGGCCCTGGCCGTGCTGGTTTACGTTTTCCTGTGGCGCACAACCATTGGCTACCGCATCCGGGCAGTGGGCCTCAACCCGGACGCCGCGCGCTACGCCGGCATCAACGTGCCGGTCTATCAAGCCCTCTCGCTCACCCTGGCGGGCGGCTTCGCCGGGTTGGCCGGGGCGGTGGAGGTGCTGGGGGTGCATCATCGGCTGCTGGAGGGCATCACCAGCGGCTACGGCTTCTCCGGCATTGTGGCCGCGCTGTTCGGCAAGCTGCACCCGCTGGGCGCCATCCCGGCCTCGTATCTGTTCGGAGCGCTGCTGGTCGGCGCAGACAAAATGCAGCGTGCGGTGCAAGTGCCCTCCGCGCTGGTGGACACCCTGTTGGGGCTGGTAGTGCTGTTCGTGGTCGGGTCGGACCTGTGGGTGCGCCGCCGGGCCGCGCGTGCGGGAGGGGCCAGCAGCCTCTCCCCCTCCGAGGAGCAGGATGGCTGATCTTTTCTCGCTCTCTGTGCTGATAGGCATCGCCACCTCCGGCATCCGGCTGGCGACCCCCTATCTGTACGCCGCCATTGGCGAGACCTTTGCCCAGCGCTCCGGGGTGCTGAACCTGGGGGTAGAGGGCATCATGCTGATGGGGGCTTACTCCGCCTTCTACGTGGCGCTGCGAACCGGCAACCTGTGGTTGGGTCTGCTGGCGGCCGCCCTGGTGGGGCTGCTGATGGGGCTGTTGATGGCGGTAATTAGCGTCACGCTCAAGGCCGAGCAAGGCATCAGCGGCATTGGCCTGTATCTGTTCGGGCTGGGACTGTCCAGCCTGCTGTTCAAAACCACCATCGGCACAGTCAAGACCATCGTTGGCTTCCAGCCGCTCAAAATCCCGCTGCTGAGCAATATCCCGATCCTGGGGCCGGTATTCTTTGAACAGAGCGCGCTGGTGTACGGCGCCTTCTTGCTGGCCCCGCTGGCATGGTGGATCATCGAACGCACTACCTGGGGGCTGAAGATCCGCGCGGTGGGCCAGAACCCGGCCGCGGTGGACTCGCTGGGGGTGAGCGTGGACGGGGTGCGCTACTTCACAGTATGCACCGGCGGCTTGCTGGCCGGGATTGCCGGGGCCTCGCTCTCCATTTCCCTGCTGAATCTTTTTCAAGAGAACCTGACCGCCGGCCAGGGCTTCATAGCCGTGGCGCTGGTGTACTTTGGCGGCTGGCGACCGGCCGGCGTGCTGGCCGGCGCGTTGCTCTTCAGCACCGTGAACGCCCTCCAGTTGTGGATGCAGGTGCTGGGGGTGAACATTCCCTCGGATGTGGCGGTAATGTTGCCCTACCTGCTGACCATCGGCGCGCTGGCAGTGGCAGTCACCCGCGCACGCCAGCCCGCCGCGCTGACGAAGGCCTTTGAGCGCGGGGAGGGGTAAAATGAAACCGCGCACCGGGCGCCGGATATACCGGCGCCGCCCGCCGAAAGGGGGTGATCCTGCCCAAGAAACAGTCCCTGCCCCGATCACGTCACCCTACCCAACCCTTTGTTCGGAGGAGAAGAACCATGAAACCCCGCAATCTGTTGATTTCCCTGCTCTTGCTGGCACTGCTGGCCTCGGCCTGCGGCGGCGCGGCCACCACGCAGGCACCGCCGGAAAAACCATTCCGCATCGCGGTGGTGATGCCCAGCGCTACCACCGACATGGCCTTCAGCCAGTCCATGTTCAGCGCGCTGAAAGCCGTGCAGGCCGAGATGGGCGGCGAGAGCAAGCTCGAAATCGCCTACACCGAAGGCATGTTCAAAGTGCCGGATGCCGCCGCCGCGCTGCGCGACTACGCCAGCCAGGGCTACGATCTGGTGATTGCCCACGGCTCGCAGTACGGCGCCTCGGTGCAGGAAATCGCCCCGGACTTCCCCCAGACCAGCTTCGCCTGGGGTACCAACGTGGACACCTTTGGCATGCCTAACGTGTTCGCCTACACCGCCGCCGCCCAGGAGGGCGGTTACGTGAACGGCGTGATCGCCGCGAAGGTGACCAAAAGCAAGATCATCGGCGTGACCGGCCCGGTGGAAGTGGGCGACGCCAAGACCTATATTGACGGCTTCAAAAACGGCGTGGCAGCCACCGACTCGTCGGTGCAGGTCAACGCCACCTGGACCGGCTCATTCTCGGACGTGGCCCTGATGACCGAAGCCGCCAACACCCACATCGCCGCCGGGGCCGACGTGCTCACCGGATCGTCGCAGTCGGTGGTCGGTTCGATTGGCGCGGCCAAAGACAAGGGCGGGGTGCTGTGGTTTGGCACCCAGGCCAAGCAGGCCTCACTGGCATCGGAGCTTGTGGTCGCCAGCCAGGTGTACGACTGTACCGGCGTAATCAAGGACATGATCGCCAAACACAAGGCCGGCACGCCGGGCGGC
>CAYZNA010000365.1:0-4013 GCA_964478665.1 uncultured Anaerolineales bacterium | reverse complement strand
GCGAGATTTCACCGGGCAGCGATTCGATGGGTCAGTGAGCGGCGGAGGGACGGGGTTGCACTACTTCCGCGCCAGGTACTATTCGGCGGCCATTGGCCGTTTCGTCTCCGCCGACACGATTGTGCCGGAGTTCGCCAATCCGCAAAGTTTGAACCGGTACAGCTATGTCTTGAATTCACCGCTCAGGTTCGTGGACCCGACAGGGCATGCGACATGTGAGGATATGCCGTGGGAGTGCCAGGGTGGGTGGGAAGTGGCTTCCCGGCGGGTCAACTGCACCCCCTCCGGGCATCCAGTGCCACGCCGGGCATGGACTCCCGCTTTCGCGGGAGTGACGGGTAGGGGCGGGAGTGACGGGTGGGGGCGGCTTGACAGTCGAGGCCGAGGAGTGGTATCATTTCAGATGATGATAAGATTTATTATCATCACCTGCGCCACAGGAGCCAAATCCCCCCACCGGAGCGCCGATGCCCGCAATGACCCTCGAAGACTCGCTGCAATCCTATCTCAAAACCGTGGAGCTCAGCCGCAGCCCACGCACGCACCGCACCTACGCCCAGGCCTGCGACCGCTTCAGGGGCATGCTGGCCAAGCGCGGCCTGAAGGCCGAGGGCCTTGAGGCCGCAGCCCTTTCGGTCGAGTGGCTGGGCTGGTTCGTGGCCTACCTCAAAGAGTACGCGGTTGCCACCGAGCGGCTGTACCTGGCGGCGCTGGCCGGATACTACGACTTCACTGCCGCCGAGGAACACGCAGCCGTCAACCTGCCGGCCATGCGCCAGATCATCCGCCGCCGCCAACGCAAGGCGCCAGCCCGACTGATCCGCTTTCCACGCGAGCAAATAGAATTGACACTTGACTATATTGACACAATCGCAGCCGGCCCGGTGGAAGACGAGCGCCAGCGGCTGATCCACCTGCGCGACCGGGCGCTGATCTACACCCTGGCGGATACCGGGTTGCGCGTTTCGGAGGCCTGCGGCCTGACTCGCGGCCACGTAGATTGGGACGAGGGCCGCGCGGTGGTCATTGGCAAAGGCGGAGGGGAAGCAGTGGTGCGCTTCTCAGGACGGGCGCTGGCGCGGCTCAAGCAGTATCTGGCTGCCCGCGCCGCCCGCGATGGAGCCAGCGGTCGCCCCCTGCCCTCGCTGGCACTGTTTGCCCGCCACGACGACGGCGCCGGGGAGCGGGTGCTGCGCATCGGCGCGGGGACTGCACGCAAGATCGTGGAAGAGGTAGTCGTCGGGGCGCTGGGGGCGGAATACCGGGGGCAGATCACGCCCCATTCTTACCGGCACTACTTTGTCACGGTGGTGCTGCGCGCTTCCGGCGGCAACTTGCGGCTGGCGCAGGAGCTGGCCCGCCACAAAAACATCGCCATCACCGAACGCTACGCGCACCTCTCCGACGACGACCTCGACCGGGGCTATCACGAGATCTTCAACCAGTGAGGGCCGCAACTTGCGCCCGCACCCATGCCAGATCGTCCGGGTCCAACGGCGGCGGGGGCGGAGGTTGCGCGTAGTCGAGCAGCCGCTGGTACCCGACCAGCGCGAAGCAGGCCTCCACCGCTGCCTGCACTTGGAGGGAAACGTCCGGGTCGGGCGGCAGCAGCGGGACGGGGACCGTGGGCAGGCGCTCGCGCAGGCCCACCGGCCAGATCTCGGTGATTGGGCGGCGATTCGCCCGGCTGAGGAAGACGAAGTACGGCGCCGGGGGCAGCTCCCCGCCCACCAGCGGGATGCGTTGTCCGCCGCGCAACAGGTCCAGCTCCAGCAAGTGGGTGCGCGTTCGCAGCAACTCTGTCCGCTTGTCCACATACTCGCCGAAGCCCTGGCCATGTTTGTTGACCGGCGAGAGGATCTCGATCACGGTCACCAGCCGGCGCCCGGCCACATCGCGGATTTCCACGCTCAGGATGGGGATCTCTTCCGGCAGCGGGCTGATCAGTTCCAGCGGGCGCGCGGCCACGCCCGGGTACTGCAGTGTGGCAACTTCCTTCACCTCGGGCCTGCGCACGACGTGGACGTCCGGGTAGATTACCCGCTCGGGCGGAAGTCCGAAGGTCGCCAGACCGGGCTGGCCCCCGATAGCAACAATCGGGGGCTGGCGCATCACATACCGTTTCGCCAGCAGGGCCACGTACTTCGGTTGAAGCAGGGGCAGCAGTTGCTCGCTGATCTGGTTTGCGAGGCGGTCGTGGAACTCCTGCCACAACTCGCCCTCAAGATAAGGGTCCATGCCGGGAAAAGGGGATCGGTCCATGGTACTTTCTCCTACGTCAGGGCCTCCGCCAGCAATTCTACGGGATGTCTGGGCAACACGCCAGTGGCATCGGCGATTTGATGGCGGCAGGACATGCCGGAGGCCACAATGGTAGCCCCCCACCCTACCCCCTCGCGCACTGCCGGGAACAGCCGCAGAAGAGCGCCCCCTATCGGGGGCCTTCGGCCGGCGGGGAGCGGCATCGCCGGGCGGGTCAGCCGAGGGCCTGTGAGAGCAGAAGGCCGATCAGCCCCACCACCAGCCCGATGTGCAGCAGCACGTTGTAGCGGCTGAGTAGCTCCAGCCCCGGCACGAACTGCAATACGAAGTTGAGCAGGATCAGGCCAACGCCAATCAGCGGCAGCAGGCCGCGGCGGCGGGCGATGTATTCGGAGAGGCGGGTGAGAAGCATGGGGAGGTGTCAAGGGGGAGGTGTCAGGTGGGGAGGTGTCAGGGGGGAGGTGTCAGGCGACGAGGTAGGGTAGGAACTGGCCCTCCAGCCGGGCAGGCAGGCGGCCTGCCATCAGCACGCCGCCCTCGACGTGCTCCACGCTCTCCACGATGCCGTGCTCGTGAAAGATGCTGATCAGCCGCCCGGCCTGATAGGGGATGCGGGCGCGCACCGGCAGCAGCCGGTTGTACAGACGGTCCTCCACCGCGGCCAGCAACGCCTCCAGCCCCTGCCCGGTGCGGGCCGAGATCAGCACCGCCGAGTCGAAGGCGGCGCGGTCAAGCGCCGGGGGGCCGGGCAGGGCGTCAATTTTGTTGAGGGCGGTGACCATCGCCGCCCCCTGTCGGGGACCTTCGGCCGGTCTGCTGTCGGCGCCGATCTCGCGCAGGGTGCGATGGACCGACTCGGCCTGCTGCAGGGCGTTGGGATGGGTGACGTCCACCACGTGCAGCAGCAGATCGGCCTCGGTGATCTCCTCCAGCGTGGCGCGGAAGGCGGCTACCAGTTGGGTGGGCAGCTTCTGAATAAAGCCGACCGTGTCGGTGAACAGGGCCGCCCGGCCGCCGGGCAACTCCACCCGGCGCGTGGTGGGGTCGAGGGTGGCGAAGAGCTGGTCGGCCACGTACACGTCGGCGTCGGCGAGGCGGTTGAGCAGGGTACTCTTGCCGGCGTTGGTGTAGCCCACAATGGCAATCACTGGCAGGGCGCCCTTTTTTCGCCGGGCGCGATGGCGGCCGCGGTGGGCGCGCACCTTTTCCAGTTCCTCTTTGAGGTGCACGATGCGCCGGCCGATCTCGCGCCGGTCCACCTCGAGCTGCGTCTCGCCCGGGCCGCGCAGCCCGACCCACCCCCTGGCCCCTCCCTGTGCCCCACCGCCGGCCTGGCGGGCGAGGTGGGTCCACGCGCGGGTGAGGCGCGGCAGGCGGTATTCGTACTGGGCCAGCTCCACTTGTAGCGCGCCCTCGTGGGTGCGGGCGTGGCGGGCAAAGATGTCCAGGATCAGCCCGGTGCGGTCGAGCAGTTGCACCTCGTCGCCCAACAGGGCTTGCAGCTCGCGGGTGTGGCGCGGCGACAACTCGTCGTCGAAGATCACCACTTGCGCCAGGCTGTCCTCCACCAGGTCTTTGATTTCCTGCGCCTTGCCCTTGCCGACCAGGGTGTTGGGGTTGGGTTTGCCGATGCGCTGGTAGGTCTCGCCGGCCACTTCCAGATCGGCGGTGTGGGCCAGCAGGGCCAGCTCGGCCAGCGAGTCTTGCAGCGTCAGCAGGCCGGGCGCGCCTTTGATTTCCACGCCGACGAG
>CAYZNA010000364.1:0-4017 GCA_964478665.1 uncultured Anaerolineales bacterium | reverse complement strand
GCAGCCAGAAGGCCTGCTGAGCCGGCAGGCCGGCCAACTGCGCAAGTAGCGCCAGGTTGACCGGCCAGGTGGTCAGGCTGCCGCGCGTGTTGGGGCGGATGCCGGCGCCAAAGAACGGCTCGCTCTGGTTAATGTGCGGCACGACCATATCGTCCTGCACGTAGCCGAGTTGTAAGTTGTCGTCGAGAGCAACCGGGGCAGTAAACGAGATGTAGGTGACCGCTACGAGAGCCAGCAGGCCCAGAGCGGCCAGACCCACATTGAGACGCTTTCCCAGGTCGGTGCGGCCCTCCTCCTGTGCGTCGTCGGGCATTGCCGGCGAACGCCACTCCCGGACCAGGGCGGCCAGCGCGATTAGCACGGTGAACGCCCGGCCGGAGTACACCAGCACCTGCAGGTTGAGACTCGCCGAGGCGGCCACTACCAGCCCCGGCAGGGACCATACGCCCACCGCAGCGGCAAAATACGTGGGCAGGCGCGTCCACCAGCTCCCGCCGATGCGCATCAGGCGCACCAGCATGGCGCCGGGCAAGATGAACTGCGCCAGCGCCACGAACACGGCGAAGATCTGATAGGGTTGTAATTCCCAGCCCAGCGAACCCTTCAACTCCGCCGGGACGAGAGCGCGCACCACCGCCAGAATCAGGCTCAGGGCGGCAACAACCCACAGTTCCGGCAAAGCGCTGGCAACGCGGAGCGGGCGAGAGGGCGGCAGACGCATAGAGAAGGCTATCCCTCAGCCACCGGCATGGAGGAACCGGGCTTGCGAACCATGATCGGGCGGGCCGGGGCGCCGGCGACGATGGTGTAGGGGGGCACATCGCGCGTCACAACCGAGCCGGCGGCGACAATGGCCTCCCGGCCGATGGTTACGCCCATCATAATGGTGCAGTGGGCGCCCACCCAGGCGTGGTCCTCGATGACCACCGGCGCTGCCTCGGCTCCGCGTTCGTACGGATGTAACTCGTTGTCTTCCTCGTACATCTTGTGCGAGTAGCTGATGATCTGGGTCATCGGGCCGCAGCCGGCGTAGTCGCCAATGATCACCCCGCCGCGCGCGTTGATGATACAAAAACGAGATACTCCGCCATGCTCGCCAATTGAGAAGCGGTCTGGCGGCTGGATGCTGACATACTCGGCAATGTGATGGCCCTTGCCGGCGTGCTTAAAGAAAGGCCCGATGGTATAGCGGCGAATGATCCATCCCAGACGGCCGGGAATCCAATACCACAGCGCCTGCCACCAGGCCCAGGCCTCGTACTTGAGGAGTTCTTTCAGGCTCCCGCGCTCCTTGCGAGAGACGAACTCCCGATCCTCGTACTGCTTGGGTTGATAAACGGGAAGCTTGCTCAAGTCGGTTTCCGCTGCCATCGAGTCTCCACACGTGATGCCCACACAAAAACGCCCGCCCGGCCTTCTGCGAGTGATCCTCCGCCCGGCAGACCCGGAAGCGGACACGACTTCGCACCCGCGGCGTCCGAGGGAGATTAAGTATAACCCAGATCGGCCAGCCTCTCGAGGACCGCGCTTTCGTCGGCCTCTGAGTATACACCGGTCTCCTCGTGCGCGGTGAGGGGGACCACCGTCCCGGTCTGTACCGGGCGCCGGGCAAGGAACGCCGGGGCCAGCGCCAGCGCCATCACCCGCCCGTCCATGTCCTCCGGGACGGGGTATCCCAACAGGTGCAACACCGTGGGGGCCACGTCCACAATGCGCTGCATTCCCGGCGCCCCGGGCTGCACGCCGCGGCCGGCCAGCAGAATCAACCCATCCATGCGGTGATGGCCGTTGAACAGGTTAGAAGGCCCCACCAGTTGGTTGCCGGCAAATTCGTGCCCACCAAAGCCCACGTAGGCTTCGCCGGGGGTAGCAAAGATCACATCCGGGGCGCGCTCGGCAAAGGGACCGTTGTGCAGTTCTTCGCGCCGGTAGGCCCGCTCGACCAGCGGCCGGCCGGTTTGCGGGTCGCGCCAGCGCGCCAGCCGGTCCGCCATTTCGGCGCGCAGGGCCTCGTATTCGGCGCCGGGTTCCACGCACCCCTGCGGCTCGCGCCCGCGCAGGTTGACGTAGTAGCCGGTGAAGTTGCCGCCCAGGGAATAGGCCCTCGTCCGCGCCCAGTCCACGTCCCGCCATGAGAGGAACAGCCGCTGGACCAACGTGGTGCGCTCTTTCTGGCCCATCTCGTTTTTGATGTTGTCCGTCACCCGGTCCACCAACCCCAGCCCGAGGCGGGCGGCCAGATTGAAGGCGTTCTCCGGGGTGAAGCCCAGCCGGAAGGCAGCGTGCTTGAGGCGGGCCAGGGCGGAGGGTTTGAAGCGCATGTATCCCTCGCGGACCAGCCAGTTGTTCAGGTACAGCCACTTGTTCAGCGGCCCGGCGCCGTGATCGGACATCACAATCACGGTGGTACGTTCATAATCCAGCGAATCCAGCCACGGGCCAATGGCCGCGTCAATGCGAGCATAGATGTCGGGGATGGTGTCGGTGTAGGGGCTGCCCGGGCGGTAGTCCGGGTGAGCCGGGTCCATGTATTTCCAGCACTTGTGCTGGATCACGTCGCTTTCCATGAACACGTGGATCATGAAGTCCGGGCGGTGGGTCTCCCACAGGTACTTGCCGGCGCGGGCACGCATGGGAATGGTCTGGTGCATGCCGGCGATCGAGCGATCGAGGCTCTCTTTGGAGCGCACGCCGAAGACTTTGTAGCCGCCATCGCCGAGGGCGCGCTCCAGCTCGGCCTTCAGCGCCGGCGGGTTGGCCCATTCGACTTCGTCGGAGGGGGTATCCATGCCGGAGATCAGGAAGCCGTTGACCGCCATGGGCGGGTAGGTCTCCGGGACGTTGACCACGCCCACCTGCCCCCCGTGCTCGGAGATGATCTGCCACACCGGGCGGGCGGCCCGCAACCGGGAGTTGGTGGGGGCGATGTCGTAGCTCTCCGGGCGGCGGTAGATGTGATCGTAGATGCCGTGTTTGGCCGGGACCATCCCGGTCGCCAGCGAGGACCACGCCGCCGGGGTGAGGGGCGGGTTGACGGTGCGCAGAATCCCGGCGGCGCCGCGCTCCATCAGCCGGGAAAGGTTGGGGAGCCGGCCCTCGCCGGCCCACTTCCGCACCCAGGGCAGGGGAGCGGAATCCAGCCCGATAATCAGCACCCGCGGCCGGGCGCGGGAATCAGCCATGAGGTTGCTCTGTGGCGGGGCGCAGCCGGGTGGCGAATTCCGGCTTCTTTTCCAGCGCCGGGCGGGAGAGCAACTGGCGCAAGAACCAGAAGGGCGGCTGGCGGCGGTTGCGCAGGGCCAGGCGGCGCTTCGCGGCGAACCCGGGGAAATACCTGAACAGCGCGGTGAGGAAGCCGAGCCAGACGAACAGCTCCAGCGCCAGGCTGTTGGCGATGCGCTGCGCGATGCTGAAGCGTTCGCCGTACACCAGCGGCTTGAGC
This sequence comes from uncultured Anaerolineales bacterium, assembly GCA_964478665.1. Taxonomy (GTDB): domain Bacteria; phylum Chloroflexota; class Anaerolineae; order Anaerolineales; family CAYZNA01; genus CAYZNA01. Next base: position 575 of record CAYZNA010000364.1, on the reverse strand, counting down.
GCCCCGCCAAACAAATAGAACGGCAGCCAGGCCAGAAACTCCAGTGTGTGCATGTTCTTGTAGAAGGTGAGGGCTTTGTTGCGTTGCAGGCGGACCAGGCGCTGGAGCAGACGCTTTGTGAGCTTCATCTTGGTATTGAACGGATGGCGGTGGTAGTAGGCCGCCGCCGGAACCGCCAGCACCTTGTAGCCCAGCCCGTTGGCGCGGAAGCCGAAGTCTACCTCGTCCACGTCGAGGAAGAAGTCGCCATCCAGCATGTAACCGCCCATCTCCTCCAGAATGGCGGTGTCAAAGGCGGCGCTGGCCCCGGCCACGTGCAGGGTGGGGATAGGGGCGGCGGAGGTGGGGACCCAGTGCGGCTCGATCAGGCTGAGCCACGACATTTCGTGGTAGGCGGCGTAGGGCGGGAAGGCGCGCGCCTTCACTCCCTGCTCGTAACCAGGGTCGCCGGGGATGACCATGGCGGCGTGGGTGACCTTGACCTGCGGGTCATCGTCCATGGGCTTCATCAGGGCAGCCAGCTAGACGGGCGGCGCCACGGTATCGCAGGCCAGCATCACTACCCGCCGGGCGCG
>CAYZNA010000363.1:0-4021 GCA_964478665.1 uncultured Anaerolineales bacterium | reverse complement strand
GCGCTCCCGCCCGGCCGGCCGCTATCATCGGCCAGCGGGCGCAGCAGAAAGCCGTCGCCCAGCAGAAGCTGGTAGCTGGAGCGGGTGGGCGAGTACACGCCAACCACCCCATCCACGCGGGCGACCTCGCTATCCGGCCAGACCTGCATCACGGCCAGACGCTCCAGAACCGGCGCCCGCCCGCGCGCCCGGCCCCCGATGAGATACGCGCCGGCGCTGAAGGCCAGGGCCAGCGCCGGAACTGTCAGCCACGCCAGTTCGCGGCGCTTGAGGCGCTTGAGCAGCAGGTAGTTGACCGGCCCGATTACCACCACGTAGAACAGCGCCATGCCGCAGACTTGCAGCGCGGGCGGCAAGGCCAGTCCGGGCAGCGCGGAGGCTGCCCTGCGCGCATAGTAGGGGTTGCCCTCGCCGGCCGCCAGCGGTGGGAGCGCCACCGGCGCGGCGGCGGATTGGCCGGCGAGCAGGCTACGGTACAGCGCCCCGGCCCCCTCCCAGCCGCGCAGCGGGGCCAGGGCCGGGTCGGCGGCCAGGTAGACCACCCGGCCGGCGCCGTAGGTCCGCGAAGCCGCCAGCGGCAGGCCATCCTGCACGGCGAGGGCAATAGCCCCGGTGACCGGTGGCCCGGTAGCCGCCACCGCCGGCCCGGCCAGCGGGGCCAGCCCCCGATTGCTGCTATCGGGGGCCGGCCCCCGATTGCCGAAGGTATCGGGGGCCAGCGCAGCCAGGGCCGGCAACCCATCCAGGGTGCGCTCCCCAACTGGCCGGATTGGCAGCAGGCTCTCCAACCCGGCAGCCGTGCGCGCCCAGTCCGGGCCGCCAGTGACCAGCAGGACGCCGCCGCCGGTCACCCACGCGGCCAGCGCCCGCCGCCGGGCCTCGCTCAGGGTCCCGGTGTCCACCCCGGAGAAGATCAGCGCGTCCAGCGCCGCCAGCGCCCGGCCCTGCTCGCCGAAGGGTTGGTCAAGCGAAAGCAGGGCCATGCGCGCCCGACCGGCCGGCGGGTCCACCTCCACCAGCGGGTTGAAGGCTGAGGGCGCCGTGCTCACCACCCCGTACAGCAAATCGCCGGCCCCAACCGGGTCCAGCTCCACCGGGACGCTGGCCACCTCGGTCCGGCCATCGCGCAGCGTCACCGTCACCCGGCGCAGGAAAGCCCCCGGCGCGAGGTACAGGAAGAACGCCTTGCGCGAGCGGGTGGGCAGCTCCACCGTGCGCACCACCGTCGTCTGCGCGCCGTCGTACCCTTCCTGCGCCACCTCAAATGTCCCCACAAAGCCCGGCCCGTCATTGGAAACCTGCACCTGCACCGGCAGCCACTGGTTCGCCTTGTACAGGCCATCGAAACCGGCGCGGGCCGACACCGTCACCGGGCGCTCCGCCTGCGCCCGGGCCGGCGCGGGCCGGAGCGGGGCGAGCAGTAAAAACGCCAGTCCCAGCAGCCGCAGCACGCGAGTCATGCGCCGATCATAAGCGGCCGGCCGCCCCTCCTCAAGGTTCCGTGTGTACCAGAATCTGGGCCTCATGTGCCACCCTGACCGGGATTTGATACAAATCATCCCCGACCCGCTCGGCTTCGACGAGCCTTTCCCCGGCCCACACTTTGACCGGCGTCTGCGGCAATTGCAGCCACACCCGACCCGATGCCTGGCGCCCCAGCCTGATCCTGGCCCGAACCGGGTTCCCCTCCGGGTCCATGTGGGCCACTTCAAACCCCTGGGTGAAGTGCAGGTCGCTGCCCACCCACTGCACGCCCTCGCACACCTCGCGCAGCGCCAGCAGCACCCCACCGTGCGCCGGGACTTCCCCGAGGAATAGTTCCTCCGTCTCGAACCGGTAGTAGCGCTGATTCCAGAAATCCACGGCGTGGTATGGGCGTCCGGCCGGCAGGCCAAAGTCGGCCAGGCGCAGGGTCAACGGCTGGAGGCGGTCCTCCCAGTTGAACAGCCCGATCACCCACCACGCCCCGGCCGGGCCGGACATGGGCAGCAGCAGCTTGCCGGGGGTGGTTGCGTCGGCCCAATCTACCGCGCGGGCAGCCCGGCCCACCACCGGCAGCAGCGGCCGGATCAGCCGGCGGCGCTCCCGGCTCAGGCCGGTCAGGTCATCGGAGAGCAGCAACATGCCGCCGGAGAGCGCGATGACCGAGGCCAGGCTGGTCACCTCGTCCAGGGTGAGCGCGTTCTGCCGCAGGTCGCGCACCAGCAAACAGTCCGGGTCGTTCAGCCACCAGCGGCGGTGCATGGGCGCGCGGGTGAGAGTGTTGTGGATGGCGTTGCGCGCCGCGGCCATGGTGTCGCGCTCGCCGGCAAAGTAGAAGGAGGTGCCGAAGTACTGCGGCCGCCAGTTGGGCGCCACGTCGGCGGAGATGCGCATACCGTCGAAGGCGCCGATCCCCGACCCCAGCGGGCAGCCGCAGCCCAGCAGAAAAGTCTCCGGGCCGGCGGCCTCGCGAATGAGGGCCAGCGCCCCCCGCAGGGCCGCCGCTCGGGTGAGGTGCGGGTCGTAGCGCCGGCCGGGCAGCGCAGCCATGTACAGGAAATCCAGCTTAAGATAGGGAAAGCCCCACTCGCGCACCGCAGACTGTATCAACCGGCGGAGGAAATGCTGCACCTCCGGGTGGGTGGTGTCGAGCGCGTGGGTCCACTGGTCGAACACGTAGCCGGCGTTGACCGGGCGGCCGCCGGCCCCCCGCAGCAGCCAATCCGGGTGCTCCCGCCCCAGCCGGGCGGTGGGCTTCACGCCGAAGGGGGCCAGCCACAGCCCGGGGGTCAGGCCCTCGGCACGGATGCGCCCGGCCAGCCAGCCCAGCTGGTGAGGGCCGAAGGTGTCGTTGCGCTCGAACCAGTCGCCCACATCGGCCTGATAGCCGTCGTCCAGTTGAAACAGCGTGAGCGGCAGCTCCTGCTGCCCGGCTGCGACCGCCTCCAGGTTGGCCAGCATATCGGCCTCGGTGACGCGGTTGAAGTAGTGGTACCACGAGCACCAACCCACCGGAGTCTCGGCCGGCGTGCGCGCCCCGCATTCTATCGCTACGGCCCGCAGATAGGCATCCAGCGGGGCCGGGGCCGCCGGGTCGGGCGCGTCCAGCGGCAGGAACTGCAACAGCGCCCAATCGGTGGAGGTTTCGGCGCCGGGGTCCAGCCGGACGCCGTCGCCGTTGGCCCACATGCTCAGCGAGGGCGGCCGGCGATACAGGATGGCCTCCAGCGAGCCGAACTGGGCCGCCTGCGAAAGGAACCCGGCCAGCAGGCCCACGCGGTGCGTCCGGTCGGCCAGCACGCCGAACATATCGGAGGCAAAGTGACCGGGGCGGAAGGGCTGCGGGGTGCCCCGGTTGACTTTCAGGGGTGAGAGGATCGGGCCGAGGCGCGTGCGCGGGAAACGATCCCCGGCGGCCAGCGCGCCGCCGTAACTCCAGCTCTGCGCGCCGTTGGTGAAGAAGGCCATCTCGCCCGGTTCGGGGTGCAGGTGCAGGCCGGCGCCGGCCAGCAGCTCAAAGCGGTCCAGCAGCAGCGGGTGGGCGCCGGTGTTGCGCGCGGTCAGGCGCCACAGAAAGAAGGGCTGCTCCAGCGTCAGAGCGAACTCGGCGCGCAGGGCCAGCCCCCGATTGCTACTATCGGGGGCCAGCCCGTCCCGCCTCTGGACGGAGTCCAGCCGCAGGCACTCCAGCGGGCCGTGGGGTGAGGCCCTGCCGGCGCGGGCGGCGGCGGCGCCGGGGAAGGCGCCGGTCCAGTGCGCCTGCTGCCCGGCGGTGCGGTAGCGCAACCCGAGCCGGGCCAGCCCCACCCCTCCCGGGCTGCTGCGAGAGGTGAGGGACCAGCGGCCGGAGGCCGGCTCGAAGACGAAATCGAAGAAGGGACTTTCCAGCGTGAGGGGCATGGAGAGATTGTAGCCTTAAACGGGTGGCTCTGCCAATGGCGCAGGGGTTCCGCGCAGACATCGGGGCGGTTCCGCGCAGACATCGGGGCATGGGGATGCCCCGACTACGGGGCCGGCGCGGGCAACCGTAGCACGGGCA
>CAYZNA010000362.1:0-4025 GCA_964478665.1 uncultured Anaerolineales bacterium | reverse complement strand
CCTGCTGCTGGCACTCCAGCAACGCGGTAAACATCCCGGCCCCAATCTCGCCGGAGATCGCCAGCACGATCTCGGAAACCTGCCGCTCGCGCGCAGTGGCTACCAGCGACTGGTGGCCGCCCAACACCGGCGCGCCGCACAGCGTGCTGCCCGGTTTCGATGGGTCATCGTCAAACAGGCCCATCACTGCGTACTGGTCGGGCTGGAATTCGGCCAGCGCCCGAAGGATGGTCTCCCCGGCCCAGCCGGCGCCCACTACCAGCACCCGCCGCTGAAACGGGTTCGAGACGAACACGGCCATGTAAACCAGCCGCCAGCCGAACTCAAAGGCGCAGGCCCCGGCGATGAAGTACAGCACCACCAGCCGGGGCAACGCGCCCAACGGGGCAAAGAAGTACACGCCCAGGTATAGCGCCCCGCCCACCGCGCCGGCCAGCAGCAGCCCCTGGGCAGTCGCCCGCCGCGAGGCCGCCCGGCGCAGATCGTACAGGTCGGCGCTCAGCACCAACCAGGCCGACATCAACCCCAGGAACCATCCCGCCTTCTCGGCCAGGTAAACCGCCGAAAAGGTCGCCCCGGAGGTCAGGGTCCACAGCCAGAGCGCCAGCACGGTGGCGGCGCCGGTCGTGATCAGGTCTCCGATCAGCAGCAGGGCGCGCCGTTCGGAGACCTGCAAGCCCCAACGGGGTAACCACCTCACCGCCGGCGACAGTGTTTCCTCCCCGCGAGTCGAAGAGCCCATTTCCGGGGCGGGATCTCCGGCAGCCAGGAAGGGAGACTCTGCCTCAGCCAATAAACATCACTCCGAAGCAACCGGACAGCAGCGCAGACCGGGCAGGTCCACTGCGCGAAGGTCCGTGAGGTCCTCAAGCGCAGGCAGAGCACTGCCGAACGAGGGCAACCAGCGTGGGACGTGCGAAGGATTCACAACGAATGGCCGGGGCAAACGGGACACGCCCCCCCGCGCAGCCGGACCGGCAGGCCGAACTTGTAGCTGGTGGGACAGCAGCCCTGTATTATACCCTCCAACCGCCTGCGATTCTGACCGGGGTACCAGCCGAAAGGTACTGTGTTTTGCTGCATCACCGCCGGCTCTGCCTCCACAACAGGCCGGCCCACCCGGCCAGGCCCCAACTGAAGTGAATCACGACGAACGTCGCCATCAGCGCTATCCACAGGTGCGCAGACCTGACAGGTCTCCGGAGACCTGTCAGGTCTGTGCCGAGCGCCAGTGGCGCGGCGCCGGCCGCCAGCGCGCCCAGATAGAACACCCAGAGCGCGAGCGCCGGGGCGCGCGCCCACGGCACAAACGGCGCCAGAGCGGCCAGCGCCAGTCCTCCGCCGGCCCACAACAGGGGCAGGGCCTGCCGCAGCCGCAGCGAGCCGGGGTAGGCTTTCAGCATTTGCGCTTTCCACCAGCCGTAGCGAGCGTACTGGCGGGCGAGGGCAGCCAGGGTGGGGCGGGCGAAGTACTCGCAGCGAATGGCAGGGTCAAAGCGGACCCGGCCACCGCGCAGGCGAACGCGCAGGTTGAACTCATAATCCTCGTTGGAGGGCAGCCGGGTATTATACCCGCCGACAGCCTCCCAGGTCCCCCGGCGAAAACAGCCGAAGGGCACGGTATCCACGTCCTGCGCCTGCCGTGCCGACCCCAGCCGATAGAGGGCGTCGCCGGCCCCCAGCGGGGAGCTGACCGCCAGCGCGATGGCCCGCGCCACGACCCCCTCCCCGCCGGGGCGGACCACCCACGCCCCGCCCACCACCTGCGCCCCGGAGCGGGTGAGGGCCTCCACGCAGCGCCGCAGGTAGTCGGGGGCCGGGCGCGAGTGCCCGTCCAGCCGGGCGATGACCTCCCCTCGGGCGGCCTCCACCCCCCGGTTGACCCCGGCCGGGATGGAGCCGGCCGGGTTGGGGACCAGTCTCAGGTCCAGCTCGGGGTGCTGCCGGGCGTAGCGACGAACGATCTCCGGCGTGCCGTCGGTGGAGGCGCCGTCCACCACCACGATCTCAAAGCCGGGCAGGTCTTGCGCGGCCAGCGCCTCCAGCAGGCTTTCAATGTGCCGGGCCTCGTCCCGGCACGGGATGATGACCGAGAGGGTCATGTGGGAACTCGAATCAGTGATTGACATAGCCCTCTGGCGGGCTTATACCAGGAACAAGCAGAGCGGGCCCGACCCGGGCAAGTTCCTCTCGCTACTGGGAGGACCCCGGGTGTCGCGGCCCGCTTTCGCGTTCCGGTCGCCGCCAGCGCTCTATGTGCAAGGTTAGCCGTTCGTTTATCCACCAGCAGCACGTACGCCCGGACGTCCAGCGCGAAGACAGCCCGGAGTGTGTCGGTATATACCCGCCACCGCAGACGGGAGGTTCTGACTGACTTCATTTCGTTCCCGAAGTGGTACTGCTCGCGGACCGCTCTGATCGCCGGTCTGACAGCATCGGAGTCCCTGGCCGTGAACACCCCAATTGCAAGCAGGGGAGAGAGGCCGTCAATACCGGCTTCGTCAACGTGCGTTTCTTTTGCCATGCCGGACACTCGCCCAATAGGTGTGCGAGAGACGATAGAGCGCCACCCCCCACACCCACACCGGCAGGTACAGCGACGCGCGCAGCAGCGCGCGAGCGTACATGCCACGCTCAGGCCGCGCTCGTTCCGGCTGTTTCTCCGTTTCGTCGTATGGCTGGCCGCACGACGTCCCACACGGCATCTGGGTGCTTTGCCACAACCTGCAGCAAGATTCTGGCCGGGCCTTCCGGCGCCCGGCGCCCCTGCTCCCAGTTCCGCAGCGTCTTTACGCTGATACCGAGCAGCGCGGCAAACTCGTTCTGCGACAGTTGGTAACTGGCACGGATGAACTTGACGTCCGGCCCTCCCACCTCGAAGGCGCGGGACGGCGCAGCCTCACCGCGCAGGATCGCGCCGCCCTCACGCACACTCTCAACCAGCTCGTTGAACAATTCGTCCTTCATGGGTATTCATCCCTGACAATTTGCTGTAGAATCTTGAGTTGTGCCGGCGACAGGTCGTCCCGTTCGTTCTTCGCATAACGGTACTCGTCATCCGTGAGCAGTTCCAACACCCGGCGAGTAAAGATGGAGGTCTCAATGATGACCATGGCCAACCCGACTATACGCCATTGGCGTATATCCGTCAAGAGCGGGCCTGATACCACTCATCTGCCCATCCCGTTCTTCCGCACGCTTAACCAGCCGGTGCGTGCAAGGCGCGAGAGAAGGAAGCTCTGCGCCCACACCGGCAGGTATAGTGGCGCGCGCAGCAGCGCGCGGGCGTACAGGCCGCGGTCGGGCACGGTGAACAGGCCGAGGGTGTAGTAAAGGAGGTCAGGGAGCAGGGAGGTCAGGATGAGGAGCAGCGGCAGAGGGGAAACGGCCAGAGCCAATGGGGCAAGCAGCAGGGCCAGCACCAGCTTCAGGCCAAGGAACAGGGTTTTGGGCTTGAGCAGCACGGCCTGCGCCAGCGACCAGCCGCGCGGTCCCTGGCGCAGCAGCGCGCCGATCTCGGCCCGGTACAGCCGGCGCAGGTCGCGCTCGCCCTGAAACCAGCGGGCGCGCTGGGTGGCGACCAGCGCGGCATCGTCCGGCTTGGGGTCGTCCAGGGCCGCGCCGGGGACGAAGGCCATGCGCCGCCGCTCCAGCGCCAGAATCAACGAGAGTTCCGAATCCTCCACCCGGGTGCGCAACCGGGGGGCGAGGGCGGCCAGCAGTTCGGCGCGGAAGGCCATGCCGGTCCCCCGCAGGCGCAGCGGCCAGCCCAGGTTAGAACGTGCTTGCTCGTCGAAGGTCTGCGAGAGCAGTTCCGAATAGCCGGCGAGGGCCGAGGCCGGTGAGCCTTCCACCCCGACCGGGCGCACAAAGGCCTGGGCCACATCCGTCCCGGCGGCGAGGGCGGCCCGCAGCCCGTCGCAAAACCCGGGATGGATGCGGGTATCGGCGTCCAGCACCACCACCGCCCCAAACGAGATGGGTAGGGGCGACCCGGTGGGTCGCCCGGTGGGTCGCCCGGTGGG
>CAYZNA010000361.1:0-4027 GCA_964478665.1 uncultured Anaerolineales bacterium | reverse complement strand
GGTCGAGTAGTCGGGGGGTCGGGTGGTCGAGTAGTCGGGGGGTCGGGTGGTCGAGGGGTTGGAGATTCGGCGAGGATGTAGAAGAGATGGGCGTAGGGGAGTTTGAGCGGCCACGGGAGCGGGAATCGCTCCAGCAGCCGGTACACCCATTCCATCCACGCCGGGAAGCCGGTCTGGAGGTAGGTGAGGGCCGGGACTTCCCAGCGGCGCTCGCCGGGAGGGTTGCGGTGCAGGCGGAGGTCGCGCAGGCCGGGGGAATCGGGCCACGGGGGACAGTCCAGCACGCCGGTTTCCACGGGCCGCAGCCCGGCCGGGCGCATCAGCCGCCGCAGCGGGCCGGGGTAGTGCAGGGCCACGCTGCCGTGCGTCCACGGGGTTCTGGTGAGGGCGTGAGCCAGCCGGTGGGAGGGGAAGCCGTAGTTCCAGCCGTTGACGCTGACGACCATCACCTGCCGGGCCACGCGGGCCATTTCGCGCAGGGCAGCCGGCGGGTCGGGCTGGAGGGGCAGCGCGGCGAAGTTCCACGCGAGGTCGAACTGGCGGTCGGCGTAGGGGAGGGAGGGTGAAGAGTGCAGGGCGGAGGGCGGGGCAAAGGTGACTCGGTCAGCGAGGCCGAGGCCTTCGTAGGCTTCGGCCATTCGAGGTTCGCCGCCATCCAGTGTGACGCGCACCCCGGCGCGGGCGAGGCCGAGCGAGTACAGCGAGGGCGCGGCTTTGGCTCCGTGGGCGGGGATTTCGAGGGCCGTGCGCCAGCCATACTTGCGCACAAGGCGGGCGTGCAGGCGGTCGAGCGACAGGCGCTCGTAGGTGACGCCAAAGGGTTCGATTTCGGATTTCGGATTGGGGATTGCGGATTGCGGATTGGCGGGCATGGGTGGGTCAGAGAGAGAGCGCGCCGTCGGTGACGACCGGCGCGCCGTCCAGCCGGACGGTGGGGCGCAGCAGGACGAGGTCGAGGTGCAGGTTGGACCGATTCCGGCCGCCAAAACGCTCATTCATGCCGATGGCGATGTGCGCGCTGCCACCGATTTTTTCGTCCAGCAGAATGACGCCCACCGGCTCGGTCGCCCCGGGGTTAAGGCCAATGGCGAATTCCGCGATCACGTCTTTGTCGCCGGTGGAGGCCGCCAGCAGTTCCCGAAACAATGCGGCCCCGGCCGGGTCGGGCGCGTCCACCCCCACCACGCGCCCGGCGGCAAAGGTCAGCCGCAGCCGCTCGACGGGCCGCCCCTGAATGAAAGCCCGGTCAATCACCGCCACCCCCTCTGCCGAGTCCTCGTGCGGGGCCACGTACACTTCCCCGCGCGGCAGGCTGTCCGTGTCCAGATGCACCGGGCGGCCCGCGAGGCGCAGCCGGAGATCGGTGCCGAGCGCGGAGGCGAGGTGCACCTCGCGGGCTTGCCCGAGGCGCGCGCCCATCTGCTCTTGCCGCAGGTCAAGCGCGGCGTGGTCCACGTTCACCGCGCGGGCGCAGGCCTCGCGCAGCACGGGCAGCGGCAGCCCGCAGGCCTCGGCCAGCGCCGGAGTGGGGTTCATCACCATCACCCGCCGGACGCCGCGCAGGGCGGCCTCTTCGATCAACGCGATCCACTCGGCGGCCATCGCCCTGCGGCGTGGCAGGGGCACGCCCGGAATGTGGCCACCGTGGTCGCGCACTTCCACAATGGCGGTCACGTCGGCCAGCCAGCGCAGTTCGTGGTCGGGGATCAGGCCGAGATAGTTCTCCGGCACATGCTGGCCGATACGGCGCAGCAGCGGCTCGGTGGTCAGGCGCAGCACCCAGAACGCGCCGCGCTCGCGGATGCGGAAAGCCAGCGCTTCGACGAACTCCAGCGAGTGGGCGCTGGCCCACAGCCAGATCACCTGCCCGGCGGAGACGGCCAGCATTTCCACCGTCCGGGCGGCCAGCACTTCCAGATCGAATTCTTGAGAGGCGGCTGGAAGGGTCATTTCACAACCAGCCCCGCTCCCGATAATCCGCCACCGTGCGCGCCACGCCCTCCGCCCAATCAGTGCGCGGATTGTAACCCAGTTCGGCAGAAGTTTGACTTCACCCTGGCCTTCGGCGTGCAAACGCTGCCCTCCATGCGCATGCTGGTGGACCTGAGCAAACTGGACAACTCGCGCGCGATGCACACCACCGGCCAATCCGGCCACGCCTATCACCCGCACTACATAGACATGGCCGACCCCTGGCGCAAGATTGAGTATGCCCCGATGCTGTTCAGCCAGGGGGCGGTAGAGGCCGGGGCGGCCAGCCACGTGACGCTGCAACCGTAGCGGAAAGTGGAGCTTCTCGAAAGCTTGAAGCTTTCGGGAAGCTCACGTGGGTAGGACGTTCCAGCTCTCGGCTTACATCAGTATCTTGACTTACCATCAGTGTTCAAGCAGGTTGCGGACCAGATCGCCATCGTGTGGCTGCCATAGCAACGACGCCAGGATGTCACACAACACTCCCCGGTGATTGCCGAGCAATCCCGGGGAGTGTTTGTGTTTTCGGGTCGCGCCGGCCGCGCGCGGGTCGGCGGGCCGGAATGACGGCTCAGAAGGGCAGCACAATGCGCTCGGTGGCCAGCAGGCAGAAGCTGCCCAGCACGCACACGTTCAGGAACAGCATGAGCGCCAGCACAAAGCGCTGCACCGGCGTCAGGCCGAGGAAGTTGCCCAACCGGCCCCGCGCGGTTTTTGCGTGCGCCTCGGCAACCAGGTCCTCTTCTTCGATGAAGGGGGAACTATCCGCTTGCTGGCGAAGATTATCGAACATAGGTCATACCTCCCGTTTGCTGGGGGAAAGTGTAGTCCAATTCCCGGCCGGGCGCAAGCGCAGGTCACCTGCCGGCACGGACCGCGTCTCGCCGCCGGCCAGCCGCAGCCGTAATGCCCCGTCGCCCGTGACGCCCAGCAGCTCGCCGTGCAGCGGGCCGTCTGGCGTCTCCACCTGCACCGGCTCGCCGCGAAAGGCCAACCGGGCCTGCCAGGCCTCCATCAGGGCCGCTTCCCCCGCGCGGGGCAGCCAGGCCCCCAGCCGCTGGACCAGCGCCACGGCCGTCTCCAGCCGTCCGACCGGGCGCCCGGCCTCCTCCTCCGGCGCGGTGGCCGGGAATTCCAGCGTCTCGGGCGGGGGAACCGCTCCGGCTCCCTCTTTCAAGCCGACGCCAATGATGGCGTAATCCGGCCGCGCGCCCGACCAGGCCATTTCTACCAGCACGCCGCACACCTTCCGGCGGCGCAACAATACGTCGTTGGGCCACTTCACCTGGGCCGGGACCCCGGCCAGGGCCTCCAGCGCCTCCGCCGCGGCCAGGCCGGCGAGCAGGGTGAGCGCGCCGGGCGCGGGAGCCCGGTCCGGGCGCAGCAGCAGGCTGAGGGCCAGGGAGCTGCCCGGGGGCGAGTGCCAGCGCCGCCCGGCGCGTCCGCGGCCGGCAGTTTGCTCCCCGGCAGCCAGCAGCGTCCCGGAGGGGGCGCCGGCCTGCGCCAGGGCGCGGGCGTCGTCGTTGGTGGAAGCGGTCCGGGGCAAATAGTGGACCGGGCCATCCCATCCAATGGCCGCCAGCGCGGCCGGCAGAGAATCGGCGGTCAGCACGGGCCGATTGTACCCCCGGTGCAAGTTGGGGACCAGGGTGGGTAGGTGTCCCGCATCGGGAGCTTGTTCACCACGCCCGCGCGTCGCTCACGTTTTCCCGCTCGAACCACTTCTCGGCGCGTTTGTAATCGTCCCGCGTCGGCGGGCGCGCGTCGTCCACATAATCCAGATACTCCGGGTCGGCGGATAAGCGGCTTTCCAGCCGGTCGAGCAGGGTCAGTTTGGCCTCCGCATCCGGTTTCTTGCCCACCTCGCGGCGGAACTTCGCCCGGTTGCCCTTGAACCTTTTCTCCAGTGCCAGAGCTGTCCACCACTCGCTATAGGTCAGCAGCTCAGGCTCTGCCTGATCGCCGAGATCCCTCAACCATACAGCGGCCTCACCGCCTAACGGTTCGGGCCGCTCAAGCAGCGTGATCCCATCCGGTCGGGCGAGCATCTGCGCCA
>CAYZNA010000360.1:3807-4032 GCA_964478665.1 uncultured Anaerolineales bacterium | reverse complement strand
ATAGATATGAAGCGACAAGCATTCGTTACCCTGGTCGGGCTGGCCCTGATCGGCCTGATCCTATCGGCCTGCAAGTCCGCCGCGCCGGCCGCCACCGTCGAGGTGACCCGCCTCGTTGAAGTCACGCGGGAAGTGCAGGTTCCGGTGGCCGGCACGCCCGTAGTCGAGAAAGTGCCTGTCAGTGTGGTCCCCGCCGGCGGGCGGCTCGACACCGTCAAAGAGCGC
>CAYZNA010000360.1:2393-3727 GCA_964478665.1 uncultured Anaerolineales bacterium | reverse complement strand
ACGGCGGTCTGCCGGGCTTCTCGTTTCTCGAGGCCGACGGCTCCTACAGCGGCTTCGACGCCGACTTCTGCCGGGCCATCGCCGCCGCCGTGCTCGGCGACCCTGCCGCCGTGGAATACCGCGCCCTGAGCGCGGCGGAGCGCTTCACCGCTCTGCAAACCGGCGAGATTGACGTGCTCATCCGGAATACCACATGGACCTTCGTCCGCGACGTGGAACTGGGCATGACCTTTGGCCCGACCACCTTCTACGATGGACAGGGCATCATGGTGCGCGCCGACCTCGGCGCGGAAACGCTGGAAGATCTGGAAGGCGGCACCGTCTGCGTGCAAACCGGCACCACCACCGAACTGAACCTGACCGACGCCTTCGCGCAGGCCGGCGTGGAATACATCCCGGTGGTCTTCCAGGACATCGACTCGACCTACGCCGCCTACGACGAGGGCCGGTGTGACGCCGTGACCAGCGACCGCTCGCAGTTGGTTTCCCGCCGCACCACCATGCAGGAGCCGGCGGCCCACGTGATCATGCCGCTGGTGCTCTCCAAAGAGCCGCTCGGGCCGCTGACCCTGCAGGGTGACAGCCAGTGGGCCGACGTGGTGGCATGGACGGTATACCTGACCTTCGCCGCCGAAGAGAAGAGCATCACCGCCGCGAGCGGGGACTCGTTTGCCAGCACCGAGGACCCCGAAATCAAGCGCATGTTCGGGCTGGACGACAGCGCCCTCGGCGCCAAACTCGGCCTGGAAAACGACTGGGCCAGCAAGGTCCTCAAAGCCGTCGGCAACTACGCCGAGATCTACGAGCGCAATCTGGGGCCGGACACGCCTGTTGACCTGCCCCGCGGCCGGCACGAACTCTGGACGAACGGCGGCCTGCTGTACCCGCCGCCCTTCCGCTAAAGCGAGTCTTGCGCCGGACACCGGGCGCCCGGCAAGCGCCCGGTGTCTCCTGCCCCTCGCATGGCCGCCTCCTCCGCCCCGTCCCTCGTCCGGCGCGTCCCCTTGTGGCGGGACCTGCGCGTGCTCACCGCGGCCGGTCAGGTGTTCTTCCTGATCGCCGTCGCCGTGGTCGCCGGCGCGCTGTACGGAAACGTTCGCACCGCGCTGGAGAAGCAGGGCCTCGTGACCGGCCTCTCCTTTCTGGAGACGCGGGCCGGTTTCAGCATCGGCGAGGGCCTCCCCTACACGCCGGAGGATAGTTACGGGCGCGCGTTCTTCGTCGGCGTCGTGAACACCCTGCGGGTCGCCCTTGGCGCCCTCGGCGATCGGAAGAGCGTGGGGCAGGGCGCGAGGGTGCTTCGAAGTGTAGCCCTCGGTGGGCGCCGTAGCCTT
>CAYZNA010000360.1:1802-2383 GCA_964478665.1 uncultured Anaerolineales bacterium | reverse complement strand
CTCGCCTCCCTTTACGTGGAGATCATTCGCAATACGCCCGTGCTCGTCCAACTGTACTTCTGGTATTTTGCTTTCATCCTCCAACTGCCCCGAGTTAAAGACAGCCTGCAATTGCCTGGCCCGACCTTTTTGAGCCTGCGCGGCATCTCGATTCCCTGGCTGCTACCCTCCGAGTCATTCCCCGTCTGGAGAATCTATCTGCTGGCCGGGCTGGGGCTGGGCCTCGTGGTCTGGGCCGCGCTCGCGTGGCGGGAACGGCAAACCGGCCGAGCCGGGCTGGCGCCGCTCTGGGGTCTGGCAGCCTTTACCCTCGTCGCGCTGGCGGGATATTTCCTCTCCCCGGCGGCCCCCCTGATATTGGACCCGCCTTACTTGAAGGGGCTGAACTTCAAAGGCGGGCGCACGCTGTCGCCGGAGTATGCGGCCCTGCTGCTCGGGCTGGTCGTCTACACGGCAGCCTTCATCGCCGAGATCGTGCGCGCCGGCATTCAGGCGGTGCACAAGGGGCAGGTGGAAGCCGCGCGCGCGCTGGGGTTGACCACTCTGCAAACGCTCCGCCTCGTGGTCTTTCCGCAGGCCTT
>CAYZNA010000360.1:0-1792 GCA_964478665.1 uncultured Anaerolineales bacterium | reverse complement strand
ATCGTCCCGCCGCTCACCAGCCAATACCTGAACCTCGCCAAGAACTCCAGCCTCGCCATCGCCATCGGCTACCCCGACCTGTTCAGCGTGGGCGGCACCATCTTCAACCAGACCGGTCACGCGCTGGAAACGATCGGTCTGATCATGCTCAGTTATCTTTCGATGAGTCTGTTCACCTCGTTCCTGCTCAATCTGTACAACCGCCGCATCCGTCTGGTGGAACGATGACCGCGCCGGCTGAACCCCTCTCTCCCCCGCGGGTC
The DNA here is from genome assembly GCA_964478665.1 of uncultured Anaerolineales bacterium. Lineage (GTDB taxonomy): Bacteria > Chloroflexota > Anaerolineae > Anaerolineales > CAYZNA01 > CAYZNA01. The sequence goes on along the minus strand of CAYZNA010000360.1, from coordinate 1,529 downwards.
GCCCTTGGCGCGCTCGGCTGGCTGAGGCAGAACCTGTTCAACACGTGGCTCAACACTTTGCTCACGCTGGGCGCGCTCTGGCTGCTCTACAGTCTGCTGCGGCCGGCGCTGGCCTGGGTGTTCCGCGCCGCCGAATGGGGCGTGATTGCCGCCAACGTGCGAGTGTTTGCCGTCGGCCAGTATCCGGCGGAGGCCTTCTGGCGAGTGTGGGCCAGCCTGTGGCTGCTGGCTCTGCTGGCGGGAATCAGTTGGGGTGTGTGGGGCGCGGGAGGGCGCGCGTTTGCCGTCTCCATCGCCAGCGCCGGCCTGCTGCTGGCCGCCCTTCCCTTCGGCCTCGCCGTCCGCGCGCAGTTGCTGGGGCTGGCGCTCGGAGTGGCGCTCGGGCTGTTGGTCGCGCGCAACCGGACCGGCTGGCGGCGCTGGCTGATTCTCGCGTGGGTCCTGTTCTTTCCACTGGTCATCGTGCTGGTGCGGGGCGGGCAGAACCTGCCGCTTTTGCCGCCGGTTGAAACCAACCTGTGGGGCGGACTGCTCCTCACCTTTCTGCTCGCCATCGTGGGCATTGTGTTTTCGTTTCCGCTGGGCGTTCTGCTGGCGTTGGGCCGCCGCAGTCAACTGCCGGTGATGCGCTTGTTCAGCACGTTGTACATCGAACTGATCCGGGGCGTGCCGCTCGTGACGGTGCTGTTCATGGCCCAGATCATGCTGCCGCTCTTTCTGCCGGCCGAGATCCGCGTGGACCGGGTGGCGCGGGCGATGATCGGTTTCGTGATGTTTATTGCCGCCTACGTGGCCGAGGACGTGCGCGGCGGGCTGGCAGCGGTGGGGCGCGGGCAGTACGAGGCGGCGCAGGCGCTCGGCCTGAACGGCGCGCTGACGATGGGGCTGGTGATTCTGCCGCAGGCCCTGCGCGCCATCATTCCTTCCCTCGTCGGACACTTCATCAGCCTGTTCAAGGACACCTCGCTGGTGGCCATCGTCGGCCTGCTCGACTTCCTCAACATCGGGCGGAGCGTGCTGGCCCAACCGGAATGGCTGGGCTTGCAGCGGGAGGTTTACGTGTTCGCCGCGGTGGTGTACTGGGTGTTCAGTTTTGCGATGTCTTCCGCCGCGCGGCGGCTGGAGAAAACGCTGGGGGTGGGAACAAGATGAAACCCTACTCAAACTCCGACACCATCATCGAATGCCGCGACGTGCACAAGTGGTACGGCCACTTTCACGCGCTGCGCGGCGTCAGTCTGACCGTGGCCAAGGGCGAGGTGGTGGTGATCTTCGGGCCGTCCGGCTCCGGCAAATCCACCTTCATCCGCACCCTCAACCGGCTGGAAGCCCACCAGCGCGGGCAGATCGTCGTGGACGGCATCGAACTCACGACCGACATCCACAACATCGAGGCCATCCGCTCCGAAGTGGGGATGGTCTTCCAATCGTTCAACCTGTTCCCCCACCTGACCGTCATGCAGAACATCGCCCTCGCCCCGTTGTGGGTGCGCCACTGGCCGAAGGAGCGCGCCGAGAAGATCGCGCTG
>CAYZNA010000359.1:3855-4040 GCA_964478665.1 uncultured Anaerolineales bacterium | reverse complement strand
ATCTGGAAACACTCTTATCCAGAGAGGCGGAGGGACCGGCCCTGTGAAGCCTCGGCAACCCCTGTGGAGGCGAACCCGTGTGTTCGCCCGAACGGAAGGTGCCAAATCCGGCAGATGTGGGGCAACCCGTGTGGTCGCCCGCTCTGGGCGCTGCGAGCGCAGCGCCACGCGGCCCCCTCCTTGCC
>CAYZNA010000359.1:0-3845 GCA_964478665.1 uncultured Anaerolineales bacterium | reverse complement strand
ACCGGCCGCCGGATGGCGCGCAGCCCCGCCCGCGTCTGGCCCAACGGAGGACTCGATGCCCGCCTCGACCGCCACCCTCGCCCCGACCCCCACCACTGCCCTCGCCCCCACCCTTTCCCTCGTCCCGGAGCGGATACCCCCCGCCCCGACCACTGCCCTCGTCCCCACCCCGTACGGGCGGGGTAACCCCGCCCCGACCCCGCTCCCCGGTCCCGGGACCCGCAGCGTGCATGGCGGCGTGACCCGCCCCCTGCCGTATCACAGCCTGACCACGCCCGTGGTGCAGACTGCCACCTACACCTTCCGCGACACCGCCGACCTGTGCGATTTCATGGACGCCCGCCTGTGGGGGCTGGAGGGCGGCCGGGCAGAATACGGCCGCTACGGCAACCCCACCGTGGCCGCCTGCGAGGCGCGCCTGGCCGCGCTGGAGGGCGCCCGCGCCGCCGTGCTGCTCGGCTCCGGCATGGCGGCCGTCACCACCGCCCTGCTGGCCCTGCTGGGGCAGGGGGCGCACGTGGTCATCACCGACGACTCCTACCGCCGCACGCGCCAGTTCTGCCTCACGTTTCTGCAGCGCTACGGGGTGGGGGCCACGCTCGTCCCGACCGGTGACCTCGCCGCACTGGAGGCCGCCATCTGCCCGGAGACGCGACTGATCGTCTCCGAATCGCCCACCAACCCCTATCTGCGGGTGATGGACCTTGAGGGGCTGGTGGCCGTGGCCCGGCGCCACGGCCTGAAGACCCTGATAGACAGCACCTTCGCCACGCCCATCAACCAGCGCCCGCTGGAGTTCGGCGTGGACCTTGTGGCGCACTCCGCCACAAAGTATCTCTCCGGCCACAACGATCTGCTGGCCGGCTGCGTGGCCTCCAACGACGAGAACCTGCTGGCCCTCGTGCGCCAGACGTTGTGGGTGCTGGGCGGGGTGTGCGATCCGCAGCCCGCCGCCCTGCTGGAGCGCGGCCTCAAGACCCTCGCCCTGCGGGTGGAGCGACAGAACCGCACCGCCCAGGCCGTGGCCGAATTCCTCGACCGCCACCCGCGCGTACGCCGCGTGTGGTACCCCGGCCTGGCCTCCCACCCCGATCACGCCGTGGCCACCGCCCAGATGTCCGGCTTTGGCGGCGTGGTGAGCTTTGAACTGGCCGCCGGCCTCGCCGGGACCTCCGCCTTTGTGGACGCGCTGCGCCTGCCCATCATCGCCCCCAGCCTCGGCGGGGTGGAGACCCTGGTCGAGCAGCCGGCGCTGATGTCGTACTACGAGCTTTCCACCGCCGAGCGCGAGGCGGTGGGCATCCGCGACAACCTGGTGCGATTGTCGCTCGGCCTCGAGGATCCGCAGGACCTGATCGCGGACCTGGCCCGGGCGCTGGCAGTCACGGGCGACTGATATCCGTCATGGGGAGAGGAAAGGAGGAAAGGAGGAAAGGAGGGAGCCGGAGCGATGCCCGCTGCTTCTGCCTTCCTTCCTCCTTTCCTCCTTTCCTCCTTCCTCCGCTTTGCCATCTCCGCTGCCGGTTGCTATAATCTATAGTCACTGCTCAGGCATGGCCGGCAGCGAGGGTGACCCCGAAAGATAGGCGAGCACTGAGGTACACCCCGGTGCTCGCCTATGTTTTCGGCTTGCCGTTCGCCCCCGGTGGCACAGCCGCTGCTTTGTGCTCGAGAGGAGTCCACATGGGTACCAAACTCTGCCCCCACAGCATCACCCCGGTCGCCGAGTTGCGCCAGATGATCGAGGCCGGATGCCCGCTGATCAAACTGGTGGACGACTTCGGCCCGGCGGCGGAGTTCCAGCCCCAGTATCCCAACCTCATCATCATCGGGCGCGTCACCGAGGGCGCCGAATACGACCCGGTCACGCTCTACCGCCAGGGCTGGAGCTATCAGGCCGCCGCCCAGGCGCAGGTGGACCGCCAGACCCAGAAATATCAGCTCAACCCGGCGGTCAGAATCTGGGAGGGACCGAACGAACCGGCCTTCGGCGACGGCAACGACCCGGCCAACCAGGCCGCCATCGCGTGGTATGGCAACTACGAGGCCTATCGCCTGGGGCTGCTGGCTGCCATGGGCCTGCGCGGCGTGGTGGGCAACTTCTCCACCGGCAGCCCCGACCTGCCAGCCGCCGACCCGATGGTGATGTGGCGCAACTTCCTGCCGGCCCTGCGCGCCGCACAGCAGTACAACGGCTTCCTGGGCTTGCACGAGTACTCCAGCCCGTGGATGTGGTACTGGTACGGCAAGTATCAACTTGCCAACTGCCCGGATTTTCAGGGGCCAATCAGCGAGGGCGACACCGGCTGGCTCACCTTCCGCTACCGAAAAGTGTACCGCGACCTGCTGCAGGGTCAGGGGCTGGGGAACTTGCCGCTGGCAATCACCGAGTTCGGGCTGGACCGCGTGGGGCAGGGTTGCCCCGGCACTGACATGCCGGCCGGGGCGTGGAAGGACCTGACCGACTGGTGGCGCAACCGCTGGGACGGCGCCCCCGACCCGATTGACTACTGGCGCGGCCCGGAACGCGACCCGGAGCGCTACTACGCCGAGCAACTGATCTGGGCCGACGGCGAGCTGCGCCGCGACTCGTTTGTGGCCGGCGCCTGCATCTTCACCTTCGGGCACGCCGGCAACCCGATCTGGGAGCGCTTTGAAATCTCCGGCTCCAGAATTACCGGCATCCTCACCGACTACATACGCGGGTTGCCGCTGTTCAACGACGTGCCCGATTCCCACTGGGCCTATGCCTACATTCAGAGCCTGACGGCCAACGGCATCACCGGCGGCTGCGGCGGCGGCAACTATTGCCCGGAGGACCCGGTTACTCGCGCCGAGATGGCCGTTTTTCTGCTGCGCGGTCTGTACGGCGGGGGCTACGCGCCGCCCCCCTTCAGCGGCGTGTACGGCTTTGCCGATGTAGGCCCGAACCACTGGGCCGCGGCCTGGATCGAGCAGTTGTACTCAGAGGGCGTCACCGGCGGCTGCGCCCAGAATCCGCTGCGCTATTGCCCCGAAGACCGCGTCACCCGCGCGCAGATGGCGGTCTTTCTGCTGCGCTCGCGGCACGGGCCGCACTACCAGCCGCCCGCGCCGGGCGGCCTGTTTAGCGACGTGCCGACCGATTATTGGGCCGCCGGCTGGATTGAGCAACTGGCGGCCGAGGGCATTACCGGCGGCTGCGGCGGCGGGAGGTATTGCCCCGACCAGCCGGTCACCCGCGCCGAGATGGCGGTCTTTCTGGTGCGGACTTTCAACCTGCCCCTGGGCGGCGCCTGCACCGACGATTCCGCCTTCGTGGCCGATGTCACTATTCCCGATGGCACGGTCTTCGCGCCGGACGTGCCCTTCACCAAAATCTGGCGCCTGCGCAACAGCGGAGGGTGCGGCTGGAACCGGAGCTATCTGCTGGTGCACATTGGCGGCCCATTGATGGACGCGCTCCCCTCCGTGCCGCTGCCCGGCGTGGTCTCACCCGCCCAGGAGGTGGACATCGCCGTGGACTTCCTGTCGCCCCCCGACCCGGGTACATACCGCAGCCAGTGGCAGATTCAGCGTCCGGATGGCGTCCGTTTTGGCACCCGCCCCTACGTGGAGATTATGGTGGCGACCTGATCCGGCCCCGGCGCCGGGCCGGGGGAGGGCAGAGGCCGCCCGGCCAGTATCCCGCTCCCCGGCCTCACTCCGGGGCGGCCTGCGAAGCGTGCCGCGCCAGCCTCCGCAGCGCGGGGGTCAGTATCCAGAGCGTACGCTTCAGACCCTGAGGGTCTCGAAGACCCTCAGAGTCTTGACTCATCCCTCATAACTTAAGCCGCGATCGGGGACAGGGAGGTGCCAGGCCGGAT
>CAYZNA010000358.1:883-4067 GCA_964478665.1 uncultured Anaerolineales bacterium | reverse complement strand
GTTGCCTGGAGCGGGGTCTCGGCCAGCGCCGCCGCGTATTCGTCCCACAGCCCTACAGGCAGCACTTCCACCCCGTCAAAGGCCCGGTAGAATTCGTTTTCCAGCGTCCGATCCGAGTCGAACGCGCGCAGGCTCGCCAGCACCCCGTCTGAGAAGTCGGCGCAGGCGCGTTCGTATTCGGCGCTCCACTCGGCAGCAATTTGATCCCGGTAAACCTGGTCCAGCCAACCCGATACCTGCGCCTCGTCTATCGCCTGGCCGTCGTGTTCCAGCAGCACCTCCAGCGCGGCCTGCACCAGCGCGGGAGCATAGGGCCGTTTCTTTTCCGGCACCGGTTCGCGGAACACGCACACCGGGGCACGTTCGCGCGTCCGCAGCCGGTTGACGCGCCCGAAGCGCTGCACCAGGGCCTCCAGCGGCGCCGGATCAGTGAAGATGGTGTCCAGATCAATATCCAGACTGACCTCCACCACCTGGGTTGCCACCAGCACGACCGGCTGCCTGGCCTTCGATTTCGAACCGGCTGCCTCCCGCACGCGCCTTTCCTTCTGCAGCCGATCGCGGCCGTTGAAGCGCCCGTGCAGCAGCAGCGCTTCGGCCGCCGGTCCCAGGCGCGTCCCCAGTTCACTGTAGGCCTGCTGCGCCCGCGCCACGGTGTTGCAGCACACAAGCACGGACTGCCCGCTGGCTGCCGTCTCTGCGATTCGGTCCAGCGCGGCAGCCTCCAGCAAATCACCCTCTTGCAGTCTCACCTCGTGCCTCTGAAACTGCCGGTAGGTCTCGGGGGTGGCCCGTACCAGCGCGTGCTCCCCCAGCGCCTGCGCCAGCCGCTCCCGCAGCAGGCGCGGCAAGGTGGCCGACATCACGAGGAAGCGCGCCCCGTACTGTTCCCGCAGGTACTTCACCGTGGCAAGAATCAGCGCCAGCCGGCCGGCCTCGTAAGCATGTACTTCGTCGAGCACAAAGGCGGCCTCAAAGCAGTCGCTCAGCAGCAGCTCGTAGCCCTTCAGCCGGTACGGGCCTTTGAGAATCTGGTATGGGCTGAGCACCCGCACCGGGTAGTAGTTCAGTTGCGCCAGGTTCCGCAACCATTTCCCCGCCTTCGCCGCCTCCTGCGGCGAGAGATCGTCTCCTTCCAGCAGCAGGCGCCGGTAATGCGCCAGCGCGCTGCGGCTGTGCTCCAGCCCCACCTGTCCCGGGAACGCGCCCTCCTGCGTGTCATTCAGCCGGTCGAACATGGCGTTCATGCTGGCCTGATACGGCAGGGTGTAGAACAGGCGCGGCACGGAGCGGCCCTCCCCGGCCTGCGAGACCGCCCACAGCAGGGCCGCTTCGGTCTTGCCGCTGCCGGTGGGGGCCATCAGCACCGCAGAACCGCGTACCTTTGCGCATTCCCGCTGGTGGTCGTACAACTAGCTTTAACTCAGTTGCCAGCGGTCCAGCAGCCTTTCTGGCACAAAAAGCCGGGGCGCGGGCAGTTCGCCTGCATGGGCCGAGGCCAGGTGGTCGGCGGTGATGATGTGCCCACGCAGGGCGATTGCGGCCACGAGCAACGCTTGCTCGTCGCCACGCTCGAGCCTCCTCACCAGCCGGCGGTAAGCGTTCAGCCATGTGCGGATGCCCCGCGCGCCGTTTTCTCGCACAGCGCGCACTGCCTCGGGCTGCGGCGGCAATGCGGGTATTTCGATGCCCGCATCGGTCAGACCGAGCGCCTCCAGCCACGAGGCCGGGCACTCCGCCAGCCAGCGCCACAGTCCCCGCAGGGTGGCCTCATCCAACTCCGCCACCAGCTCGGCCAGCGTTTCACCTTCCGGGTCGCCCATCTCGCTGTAGGCCAGTTGCAGCTCCCCCGCGTCCTTGTGGTGGGAGGCGACGGCAGCAGCCACCCAGACGCGCTCTTCCTGCGAGAACGCCTCCGCGATCCAGCCCAGCAGCGCCAGGGAGAGCACTTCGTGGCGGTACGGCCAGCGCGGGCCACTGCGCAGCCGGCGCTGGAAGCCGCGCGCCGCCTTGCCCGCGTCGTGCAGCCAGCAGGCCCAGAACAGGCAGTGCCACAGACGGGGGAGGCCCAACCGCCCGGGAAGGGCCGGGCGGAGGCGGATGGTCTCGGCCAGCCTTTCCAGCACAGTGTAGGTGTGCCGGGCCAGGTTTTCCGGGGCGCCGCCCTCGCCTCTGCCGGCGCTTTTAGCCCAGATATGGTTCAACCAGTCAGGCCACTGGTAGGGAGTCGTCATACTTCCCCACAAAAGAGTGGAACCACAGGCCCAGGTGCGCGCCGTTCACCTCCGCCGTGGTCGGGTCCACCCAGAAGTCCACCGGGGCCGGCGCGCCCTCAAAGCGCAGCAGGTCGCTCACCCTGCGGTTGAGCACGATGTAGCGCGCAAAACTCGGCCGCCGGTTGCGGGTGTAGTCCAGAAAGCGCGGCATAGTGAGGGCGTAGCCGCTCGCCATCTGCAGCGTGGCCTGATAGGGCGCCAGGGTGTGCTCGAAGTAGGCCTTTTCCGCGCGCACCAACTCCACCGTGCTCACGCTGAAGTAGGTGAACAAGTCCTGCGACCGCCCCAACACTACCGGGTAACGCGGGCTGTGGAAGGCCGCCTCCCACTCCGGCCGGTTGAGATACAGCACCAGCCGGGGCCGGAAGAGCAGCGCCCGCTTGAACGGGTTGACCGCGCCCTGCAAGACCTTCGGCAGATCTGTGCCCGGCAGCTTGCCGGTGGAGGGAGCCACGATGTGCACGTGCTCCACGTCGTCGAACTGCCCCTGATGGGTGAAGTGATAGGCGAACTCCAGGCCGGCCGGGTCCACCCACTCGCCCAACGCGCTGCAAATGTGCCCGTAGATGGTGGTCGGGGGCGGCATTTCGTAGGTGGGGTGAATCCCCTGCATGAAGTGGGGGTAGCGGAAGGAGGTGGTGAGTCCTTCGGCTACGATCTTGAGAACACGCATGGTCAACTCCTTTTCGAGCGATTGAAATCGCCCCTCCCGGAGCGCCTCCGCGCTGGCCGTCCGCCTGCGCGGACGGGCTGCAGCGTCCACGAAGGTGGACGCCCGGCCAGCGGCCCCCTCGCCCCGGTTTCAACCGGCCGGCGCCTCCGCGCCCCGCGCCAGAGAGAGCGATTGAAATCGCCCTCCCGGAGCGCCTCCGCGCTGGCCGTCCGCCTGCGCGGACGGGCTGCAGCGT
>CAYZNA010000358.1:0-783 GCA_964478665.1 uncultured Anaerolineales bacterium | reverse complement strand
AGGTGGACGCCCGGCCAGCGGCCCCCTCGCCCCGGTTTCAACCGGCCGGCGCCTCTTCAAACGCTTCCTCCCATTCCGGGAAGAGTTCATCGGCGTGATGGTGTTCCTTCTGGCGTTTCACGTAGCCGATAACCTTGTCGAGGTCCCAACGGCTGACGGTAAATGCGCCATAGCTGCCCTGCCACTTGAACTGCGTCCCGGGCTTGAGCGTTTCGTTGACAAAGTGCGACGATACGCCTTTGACCTGCTTGACCAGATCGGCGACAGTCACAGTAGATGGTATGCTCACGACAAGATGGATGTGATCCGGCATACCATTCAGCACCAACACCTTGCAGCCCAACTTCTGAGCCTCGCTCTCAATGTTACGATACACCCTTCGCTCGATGTCCGGCGTCACCATCGGCAACCGGTCCCACGTAGCCCAAACCAGATGCAGGTAAAGGGCGAGTTTGTTCCGTCTCATGATGACCACCTCGCGTCGGCGCAGGCCGACGCCCGGCCAGCGGCCCCCTCGCCCCGGTTTCAACCGGCCGGCATCCCCCCGGCCACCTCCCCCCTGCCCCGGCATCAACCGGCCGGCTGGCAGCCCGCCCGACCGCGTCAGCGCAGGCCGACGCCCGGCCAGCGGCCCCCTCGCCCCGGTTTCAACCGGCCGGCATCCCCCCGGCCACCTCCCCCCTGCCCCGGCATCAACCGGCCGGCTGGCAGCCCGCCCGACCGCGTCAGCGCAGGCCGACGCCCGGCCAGCGGCCCCCTCGCCCCGGTTTCAACCGGCCGGCA
>CAYZNA010000357.1:0-4097 GCA_964478665.1 uncultured Anaerolineales bacterium | reverse complement strand
GTGTCCCCGTCCGCTGCGCACAGGCGGGGCAAACTGGTAGGCGGGGCATCCACATGCCCCGCGCTCCGCGCCCCGCCCCACGTGTCCCCGTCCGCTGCGCACAGGCGGGGCAAACTGGTAGGCGGGGCATCCACATACTCCGCGCCGCGCCCCACGCGTCCCCGCCCGTTGCGCGCAGGCGGGGCAAACTGGTAGGCGGGGCAAACTGGTAGGCGGGGCATCCACATGCCCCGCGCTCCGCGCCGCGCCCTACGTTACGGCTGGTTTGACAGGGAGGGCCATTGCGCATAGTATTCTCGCATATCTGAATTGCCCTGCCCGACCGTGATTGGCTACGCGCAATAGGCGGGCGCAGAAAGCGAGACCGCGATGAGCGAACCAACGGCCACCGGCCAACTTCCCCTCTTCCCACCGCAGGCAGCAACCGGCGAACGCCCGCCTGGCAGGCCCCGGCTTCCGCTCCGCTCGGGGAACGGCGGCGCGGCGCTGCCCTCCCTTACCTCACAGACCCCGCTCAAGGCCGCCATCGGCGCCTGGCAGCAGCACATGCGCCGGCGCGACCTCTCGGAGCACACGGTCAAGGCCTTCAGCAGCGACCTCAATCTGCTTTCCCGCCACCGCGGCCCGGCCACACCGGTCGGCCAGATCAGCACCCGCGACCTGAACAGCTTCCTGCAATGGATGCAGACCGGGCGCGGCCGGCCGTGCAGCCCCAAGACCTACTCGCGCCGCGTGACATCGGTCAAGTCGTTCTTCCGCTGGCTGGCAGAGACTGGCGTGCTGCAAATGGACCCGGCCCGCAGTGTGCTGCAGCACTCGGTGCTCAGCCCGTTGCCCACCATCCTGAGCGAGGCCCAGATCGGCGCCGCGCAGACCGCCGCCCGGGCCTTCCGGGACGCGGAGAAGCCGGACGCGCGCCCGGCCGCGCTGTTCGAGTTGCTGCTGCAGACCGGCATCAAAAAGGGCGAGTGCCTGACCATTCACACTAACCACGTTGATCTATCCGACCCGGCGCATCCTTTCTTGTTTGTCCGCTACCAGAATCCGCGCAACCGCTACAAAGAACGCAAGCTCACCCTGACGGCCGGTTGGCTGCCGCTGTATCACGAATATCTGGGGCAATACGCGCCGGACGAGCGGCTGTTCCCGTGGTCTCCGCGCCGGCTGGAGTATCTTCTGGCCGACATCAGCCAGGCGGCCGGGCTGGAGGTGCAGATCAGCTTTGACATGCTGCGCTGGACCTGCGCCGCGCGCGACCTGCAGGGCGGCATGGAACCCGACGCCATCCGCCAGAAGCTGGGTGTCTCCCGGATTCAGTGGCGCGAGGTGAAGATCAAACTGGACCGGCTGGTCGAGGGGCGCGCGGCAGGCGCGGGGCAGGCGAAGATGGCGGGGTAGGCGAAGGCAATGCCTTCGCCTACCCCGCCGGCGCCGGCACCTCGACAGGCGTCTGGCCGTTGCCGCCGCGGCGGGCGCGCCGGACGCCCCGGCGGCTTCGGGCTGCGGCTGCCTGCACGAAGGCGTAGAACAACGGGTGCGGGCGGTTGGGCCGCGAGAGGAACTCGGGGTGGAACTGCGAGCCAACCATGAAGGGATGATCGGCCAGTTCCACCACCTCCACCAGCCGGCCGTCGGGAGACAGCCCCGACAGCACCAGCCCGCGCTCACCCAGCTTCTCGCGGAAAGCATTGTTGAACTCAAAGCGATGCCGGTGGCGTTCGCTCACCTGCGGCACGCCATAGGCAGCGGCCACGCGGGTGCCGGGCGTAAGCACGCAGGGATACGCCCCCAGGCGCATGGTGCCGCCCATGTCGGCAATGCCGCGCTGCTCGGGCAGCAGGTCAATCACCGGGTAGGGCGTGCTGCGGTCGAACTCGGTGGAGTTGGCATCCTCCGAGCCGAACACGTGACGGGCATATTCGATGCACATGGTCTGCATGCCCAGGCACAGCCCCAGATAGGGCACCTTGTTCTCGCGCGCCCAGCGCCCGGCGGCAATCTTGCCCTCGATGCCGCGCGAGCCGAAGCCGCCCGGCACCACCACCCCATCGGCCTGCTCCAGCACCTCCCAGCTGCGCCCGCGCTCCAGGTCGCTGGCGTGAATCCAGTCAATTTCCACTTCGCGGTCCAGAGCCAGCCCGGCGTGGTACAGCGCCTCGCGCACGCTCATGTAGGCATCCTGCAGCTCCACGTACTTACCCACCAGCGCAATCCGCACGCTCTCTTTGGGGCGGCGCACCGCCTCCACCAGCCGGCGCCACTCCGTCCAGTCTGGCACGCGCGTGGGTTGCAGCCTGAGCCGCTCCACGAGCAGGTCCCCCACGCCCTCGGCCTCCAGCAGCAGGGGCACCTCGTACAGCACCTCTGAGGTCACCAGCGGCACCACCGCGCGCTGCTCCACGTCGCAGAACAGCGCAATCTTGGCCCGCAATTCGTCGTCCAGCGGGTAATCCGAGCGGGCGGCGATCATGTCCGGCGAAATGCCAATCGAGCGCAGTTCGCGCACCGAGTGCTGGGTGGGCTTGGTCTTGAGTTCGTTGGTGGCCCCGATGTGCGGCAGCCAGGTGGCGTGGATGTACAGCGTGTCGTCGCGGCCCACGTCCGTGCGCATCTGGCGCAGCGCCTCCAGAAAGGGCAGCGACTCGATGTCACCCACCGTGCCGCCCACCTCCACCAGCACCACCTCAGCCCCGGTGGTGCGGGCCACCATGGCGATGCGGCGCTTGATCTCGTTGGTGATGTGCGGGATCACCTGAATGGTCCCGCCCAGGTAATCGCCGCGCCGCTCTTTGGCAATCACATCCGAGTAAATCTGGCCGGTGGTCACGTTGCACACCCGGGTCAGGTTGGTATCTATGAAGCGCTCGTAATGGCCCAGATCGAGATCGGTCTCGGCGCCGTCTTCCAGCACAAACACTTCGCCATGCTGGTAGGGACTCATGGTGCCGGGGTCCACGTTGATGTATGGGTCCAGCTTCTGGATGGCGACCGAGAAGCCGCGCTCCTTGAGCAACCGGCCAATGGCGGCCGCGGTCACGCCCTTGCCCACCGAACTGACCACACCGCCGGTGATGAAGATGTATCGGGTCATCCTGTCCCTCTCCTGTGACTGGTTATCTCTGGCCAGCGACGTAGTTCGCCAGCGGCAGCATGACATCGTGCAGGTCATAACTGGCGTGGTGCGAGTCGTTCAACACGCCAATGGTAAACAACGCAAACCCGATCACATAGCTGTCCTGGCGCACCTGCGCATCGTACCACTTGATCTGGTCCACATAGGCCTGGGGCGCGTCGGTCCCGTAGCCGTTCTGCGACCACCACCGGGCGTAGTCCTTCCAGCCGAACCCCGGCGGTCCGCCGCAGGCCTCCTGCCGGGCGATGCCGTCAACGCCGGCCTCGGTGATCGCCAGCTTCAGATCGCCCAGCCCCTGCAGCTTGAGATAGCTCTCGTACCAGTAACGATAACGCAGGGCGAGCGCTCCGGTCTCCACATTGGGCAGGCGCGGCGCGTCGTTGGGGCCGCCCCCCACCCCACAGTACATGGTCGGCGCGCCGTACTCGTGCAGGGTGAGGATGCCGCCCGAGTCGCGCGCCGCCCGCAGGGCCGGGATGAACAGCGCCATCTCCTTCCATTCCGGGTTTCCGGTGGAGAACGTGCCCACCGCAGCCCGCAGACCGGCCGCCTGCATGTAGCGCGCCCGCTCGGCCTCGAACTTCGTGTACCAGTCCCACGAGGCCGGGTCGTTCGGGCGATACTCGTTCCAGCCCTCCCAGTAATCCACGCCCGGATTCAGCCGGTAGCGCTCCAGATTCTGGTCCACAAAGGTGTGCGCCCACTGGGCCGGGTCCACCCGCCCCACCACACTGTAATCGGCGTTGTCGAAGCGCCCGATGGCCCCGGTGGCGGGCGAGGCGGCCTTCCCCTCGGCGAGGAAGCCCACGCGCCCGAGCGGACCGCCGCGCGAGGGCGAGGCCGAGGGCACGACGATCGATTCGATGCCCGCGATCTTCTCGGCGTAGTTCTGCCCGCGCTCGTCGGTGAACACGACGACGCGGCGGCCGCGGCGCGCGAGTTCTTCGGCCAGCGCCAGCGCCGG
>CAYZNA010000356.1:0-4104 GCA_964478665.1 uncultured Anaerolineales bacterium | reverse complement strand
CCTTCCCGCTTCGGGAGCGGGCCGGGGGGCGCGACTCCCCCTTCCCGCTTCGGGACGGTCGGAGACCGGGCCGGGGGGGTAGGTCGCCCCAGAACTGAAATGCACCCAAAACCCCCGCGCCTTTGCCAACCCGCCGCGACCTGTGGTAAAATCCCCCCCGTCGCCGCGCGCCACTGGGGGTTCGTCTAGTGGTAGGACAGCACACTCTGGATGTGCATGCCGAGGTTCGAATCCTCGACCCCCAGCCATCGAAGCGCCTCTCCCCGCAGAGGCGCTTCGCCTATCAGGGCGGCGTGCCCGCGGGGCGCGGACCCACTCGCCCGGCCGGCGTGGGTGGAATGGAGGAGGACGCGGGGACCGCTTCCCGCGTGGGGAGCGGATTCGGGTCGGGAAGCGTGGTGCGGGTGGGGAGCAGGATCCGGCCGGGGACCGGGGTCCTGGCCGGGGAGCCGGCGCCTGGGGTGGGGAGCGTGGTGGGGGCCAGGGAAACGGCCGGCTGCGGCACTGCGGTCCGGGAGGGGGCAACACAGCCAGCCAGGATCAGGGCCGCCGCCAGGGGGCCGGTCGCCCGGCGAATCGCCCCCCACCGGACCGGCTTCGCGTCCAGAACTCCCTCAAGTTCGGGCAACCGGTCGGGCAGGCGCTCCCGTCACCGAGAATCAGGTCTGCCCGTCCACCGGCAGCGACATAAAGAAGGTGCTGCCCTGCCCCAGCCGGCTTTCCGCCCAGACTCGCCCGCCGTGCCGCTCCACGATAGACTTGACGATTGCCAGCCCCAGCCCGGAGCCTTTGATGTTGATGGTCTCGCGCTGCTTGACGCGATAGAACTTCTCAAACAGCCGCACCTGATCGGCGGGGGCGATGCCCAACCCGGTGTCCTGCACCGAGAGCACCAGACCGTTCTCCTGCACAGCGCCGCGCACGCGCACCTGGCCGCCGCGCGGGGTGTATTTGATGGCGTTTTCCACCAAGTTGGAGAGCGCCTGGCGCAACAGCGTGGGGTCGCCGGAGACGACCGGTAAGCTCTCGGGCAGTTCCACTTTCAGGGTGAGGCCCTTGTTAACGGCCTGCGGCCGCAGCCCGCTGACCACGGTCTGCACCAGATCGTCCACCCTGACGCGCTCGCGCTGCAAGCCAATGCCGGCCTCGATGCGGCCGATGTCCAGCAGATCGTCAATCAACTCGGTCATCTGCTCAATGCCGCTGACGATCTTCTCGGCGAACTCCTTCTGCTTCTCGTTCATGTCCCCCATCATGGGCAGCATGGTGGCATAGCCGCGCATGTAGGTCAGGGGCGCGCGCAGGTCGTGGCTGACGGTGGCGACAAACTCAGACTTGAGCGTCTCCAGTTCTTTAAAGCGAGTCACGTCGCGCAGCACGCTCACCCGGCCCAGGGTGCGGCCGTCGGCGCCGGTGATGGGCGAGGTGGAGGCGTACAGCACCACGCCATCGGCCAGCCGCACTTCGCGGGCGGCGGGGTCGGCATCCACTGAGCGTATTGCGGTGAGCAGGTCGGGGTTCTGGATGGCCTCCACCACCGGCCGGCCGAGGGTGGCGGTCGGGATCAAGCCAAAGACGTTCTCGGCGGCCGGGTTCACCAGCAACAGGCGTTCGCTGCGATCGGTGACGATCACCGCGTCGGAGGTAGAGGCCAGAATGGCGGCCAGCCGCTCCCGGCCGCGCTCGGCGCTCTGGAACAGCCGGGCGCTGGCGCAGGCCACCGCGGCCTGACCGGCCAGGGTGGTCAAGAAGTTGAGGTCGGTCTCGGCGAAGTTGCGCGGCTTCTCAAAACCCAGCCACAGCGCCCCGTAAAAGTCGTGCTCGTGCCGCAACGGCAGGGCAATCAGCGCCTGCAACCGTCCGGCCACCTGTGAAACGTTGAGCACGGCGCGGGCGCGCGAGAGGTTTTCGATGACCGCCTGCCCCTCGTTGCGGGTCAGGGTGAGAATCTCGCGGTCCAGCGGCGCCATTAGCGGGGCAACCTGGCCCAGGGCAAAGCTTTGCAGGGTTTGCCCCACGGTTTCGCCCGGCAGGTCTTCCCAGGTGGGCAGCACCAATCGCACGCCGCTGGCGCCGCTGGCGGTGAGGGCGCCCTGCAAAATAGGCGGCAGGGCCTCGTCCAGGCTCAGGCTTCCGGCCACGCTCTGGCTGACCTTGAGCAACAGGCTGAGTTCATCCAGGCGGGCGTGCAGGCGCTGGCGCATTTCCTCAAAGGCAATCCCCAGCCGGCCCACCTCGTCCTCGCCGGTCACGCGCATGGGCTGTGAAAGATCGCCCTGGGTCATGCGCGCCACATCAACCGCAAGCACCTCCACCGGCCGGGTTAGGCGCCGGGCAAGGAACGAGATAATCAGCAGGACGATGGCGCCAATGAGGATCAGGATAACCAGCAGCGGCGCGGAGATTTGCGTGGCCAGGCCGAGCACCACCGTAAAGGGGGTCTCGACCACCACCGACCACGGGTGACCGGCCACCGGCAGGTAATACACCAACCGCCGGGTGCCGTCGGGCGCCACATCCTGATAGGCGCGCGCGCCGTCTGTCTCGCTGCGCAAGGCGCGCGCCTTCAGGTCCGGGGCAAAGTCGCCCATCAGAGCGCCGGGGTCGGGATGGTAGACAATCTTGCCGCGCTCGTCCACCATAAAGCCGGCGCCTTCGCCGGCGATCACGTTGCGCAAACTGTCTAGCACCGGAGTCATCAGCGGGTTGCTGGCGAGGTCTGCCCGTCCCAGCAAGGCCCCCACCACCTGCCCGCCGGGGCCGGCCACCGGGGCGACGAAGGCCAGCAGCACCGGGTCGCCGGGGCGCAAGGGATACACAGCCAGGTCACGCGGGACGCCCTCCAATCCGAGCAAGATGGCCTGCATCTCGCCCGGGGTCAGGTTGAGTTGCGTCACATCGTTGACCGGAAAGCCGGCCACCGGCCGCTGATCAGCGTCGAAGTAGGTCAATTGCCGAAAGAAGGGCACGGCGCGCAGGCCGCGCTGGAGACCGGCCACCACGCGCACGGCCTCCTGGCTCTGCAGCGCCGGGTCGCCGGCGAGCTCCTGGATCAGGCTGCGGCCGGTCTGGAAAAAGAAAGGCAGGCCGCGGCCGGCGTTATGGGCGCTGCGCCCCATCTGTTCTACAACCAGGCGCGAGGCCACGTTGATGGCAATGCTGGTATCGGCCCAGAACAGCACCGTGATGCCCATCAGTCCAAGTGGAATCAAGCTGTAGAGGATGCGCAGGTTCAGGCTGCGCACGTAGGGCGCCGGGCGATTGGCAGCGCGGCGCGGCCACGCTGCCGCGCCCGGCAGGGCAGCCCGCAGCAATTGGCCCGCCAGTCCGGCGATGGCAGCCTCGGCAACCATAAGCGGGGCCGCGGCCAGCGCCAGCGCCGTCACATAGTCCCACCCGGCCAGGCCCTGCACCGGGCTGTATGCGCCCAGCGCCACGTACAGCATGGGCCAGAACAGCACCGCGCCCAGCAGGGCAGCGACGGCCGGCTGGCGCAGAATAGCAGCCGGCAGGCCGCGAAAATCCTGCTGCATCAGACCGGCCACCAACCCGGCCAGCAAGGCAGTCTGGAATGGCGTGATCAGGTTGTTGGTGTCCCATGCCCCGCGCGCCAGCCCGGCCGCCAGGCCCACCAGCAGCGCCGGCCCGAGGCCCAGCATGCCTCCGGCCAGCACCCACGCCACAGCGCCAAAGACCGCCAGCGCCGGACCGCGCGGGATGGCCGGCACGCCCGGTGGAGAGAGCAAGTTCGCGCTGGAGGTCCGGATCAACGCGACCTGCGAAAGTAACGGCGCGAGGATCAGCAGAGCCAACAGCAACGCCCACTGGCCGCGCCGCAGGCGCCCGGTGCTGCGCCAACCCGCCCACAGGCTCAGCAAAGTTACGGCGGCCAGCGCAAGCACCACCAGATAACCCGCGGGCGAAACGGGCAACTGGAAGTATGGCCTTGAAGAAATCCCCCAGAGTTCGACGGTCAACCGGCCTCCGTACAGGGCAAAGGATGTTTGGCGAGATTATAGCACCCGTGCAAGCCATGTCCAAATCGCCGGGCGGGGAGCGTCATCAGCCGGGGACAAGGGTCTGAGCAGGTTGCATCGGCCACTC
>CAYZNA010000355.1:0-4110 GCA_964478665.1 uncultured Anaerolineales bacterium | reverse complement strand
TGCCCCCGACCATCGGGGGCCTTTTTGTTCAGGGCAGCGGCACAATCAATTCGGTGATCGGCAGTAGTCGCCGGAAGTATGGGTAATCCGGATCCGATTCGCGGAAACACCGATAGACGTTGTAAGCAGCCACATCGGCCAGCGCGATAAGCTGCGACGTGTGCGATTGCACCATCGTGGGAGGCTCGATAATGCGAAAGGGCGCCCACGATGCACGCAAGCGCCTGCGCCAGGTATAACGGGCCACGACCTGCCGCTCAACCCCCTTGAACTCGTCAAGGTAGCAAACCCCGATTTCGTCGTTCGCCAAGAGAAAGGCATTGAGCGCGTCAAGCATCGCGTCATACACCCGCTCGAACACCGGCGGGCCTGCCGGCTCCAGCCGGGCATAACGCTCTTTCTCCAGCGCGACATGGAAAAGCCGGACTTCGAAACGCTCGTACAGCCCGTAGAATTCCTCAACGAAGTTGACAATCCGGCGTCTGCTCAGACCCGCCCACGGCAGCACGGCGCGAGGCGTGCCGTATGCACGCAAGCGAGAGGTTTTGATCTCGACCGCTGCCGGGTCCAGATCGGGGAATGTTTGCCTCTTGAGCGCCGTAAGTTCGGCGTCCAGCGCAAGCCATCGTTCGTCGCGAATGGCGGCAGCCGTCAACACAAACCATGGCGCCGCTCGCCGGCTGGCGGTGCTCATGTGAGGGTTGGCACATTCGTCAAGGTAGAAGAGGCGCACTCAGTCCGACTCCGGGCGCGCTTGCAGCGCCGGCAGCGCCCCGGCAGCGGAGGGGGCAGAACGCGAAGCGGTGGCAACATCAGTGGGCGTGTTATAATCCGCGTCCATGGGAGGTGGGCAGGATTATACCGCAGGCCGCCCCCGCTTCCATTCTTTTGAGGCGCGGCTGGAAGGGAAAGCGCTGTATGCTCGCCGGTGACGTGGCCGTGAGCAACTCCTTGAGTGACTCGCGTCTTGCCTCCATCCTCCACACTCTCCGAAGAGAACTCTCAGAAGCCCTCGGCGGACGAATGGCCCGGCTCGTGCTCTACGGCTCACGGGCGCGAGGCGAGGCACGCCCAGATTCCGACATTGATCTGCTGATAGTTGTGAACGGGGAGGTAAACTACGCCGAATTGCTAGGGTGCACGTCTGAAATCGTGGCCTCTCTCTCGCTAGAGCACGATGTGGTGATTTCTCGCGCCTTTGCATCGGAGTCACAGTTCACCGGTTCAAAGAGTCCCTTCCTGCTTGGCATTCGCCGCGAAGGAGTGCCGGTATGAATGCCCCAGAAGTGCAGATGAGCAAGTAGAGGAGTCTTTGCGATGGGCGGAGGACCTCATTGCAGCCGCCGAAGCATTTCTGGCACAGCAACGGGAGGACAGCGTTGATGGGCTTTGAATCTCAGCCATGGGCAGCGGGCAGATTTATACCGTAACCCGCCGCCCACGCCCCTGGCGGGTGGTCCTGCCGTTGCTGCTGCTGGCGGCCTGCGCCACCGCTCCCCCGGCCGCCGGCCCGCCACCCCCCTCCCCCGGGCAGATCAGCGTCACGCTCAGCGCCGACGGCGCCCGGTGGGAGCTGCGCCTGCCACCCGGGGCCACGGTCCGGGACGCGCTGCAGGCCGCGGGCGTCGCACCGGGGGAGCTGGATCGAGTCGCCCCCTCCGAGACCACTCCGCTGAGCGAGGGCGCGGAGGTCAAAGTCACCCGCGTCACCGAGAAGCTGGAAGTCCAGGAGAGCGTGCTGCCTTTCGAGCGCCGCACGGTCTCCAACGAGGGGCTGGCCTCCGGGCAGCGGCTGCTCATCCAGTCCGGGGTGAACGGCAAGCAAGAGGTCACCTTCCGCATCGTGTACGAAGACGGGGTGGAGGTCTCGCGCCACCCGGTCGCCAGCGCCATCACCGCTTACCCCACCCCGGAAATCGTGATGATCGGCAGTCAGGCCTCCTTTGCCATCATCCCCATTCAGGGCACGCTGGCCTATATCTCCGGCGGCAACGCCTGGATCATGCAGGGCAACTCGGGCGCGCGCCGCCCGCTCACCGTCCAGGGCAAGCTGGATGGGCGGGCCTTCTCGCTTTCGCCAGACGGGCGCTGGCTGCTGTACACTACCGTGATCAGCGACACCGCCACCCCGGCCGCCGGCGCCGCGCCGGACACCAACCAACTGTGGGCCGCCAGCACGGAGGGCAGTAAGCCGGCGCCGGTAGACCTGCGGGTGCGCAACATCGTGCACTTCGCGGCGTGGTCGCCGGCTGAGGCGGGCAGCGCCAACCACACCTTTGCTTATTCCACCGCCGAACCGCGCGCCGCCTCCCCTGGCTGGCAGGCCAACAACGACCTGATTCTCAAGACCCTGGACGCACAGGGCCGGGCCATCAAAACCATCGAGGTGCTGCCGGTCTCCGCCGGGGGACTGTACGGCTGGTGGGGCGCCGGCTTCGCGTGGTCGCCGGACGGCACCGCCATCGCCTATGCCCGCGCCGACTCGCTGGGGCTGGTCACGCTGCAAAACAAAGTCCAGACCGAACTGCTGCGTTTCACCCCTCTCCAGACCTTCAGCGATTGGGCCTGGGTGCCGGCCATCGCCTGGGCGCCGGGCGGCCTGTACCTGTACACTGTGGAGCACGAGCCGCCGGAGACCTCGCAGCTCTTCAACGTGGCTGCCATCCCCGGCGTGCTCCCGGTCCCCCCGACCCCGCCCGCCTCCCCGGCGCGCACGCCGGCCCCCACCCCCCCGGCCGCGCCCGCCCCGGCGCTGCAACCCCTCGCGCTGGTGCGCCAGAGCGGCATGTTTGCCCTGCCCTCCCCCTCCCCGGTGGGGGCCTCGCGCGGCGACGAGCGCCCCTTCCTGGTTGCCTACTTGCAGGCCGCCGATCCGCTCAACAGCGTAGCCAGCCGCTACCGCCTGTGGGTGATGGACCGCGACGGCAGCAACGCCCGCCCGGTCTTCCCCGCTGAGGGCCAGCCCGGCCTGGAGGTGGCCGGGCAGCACCTGGCCTGGTCGCCCGACGCCCGGCAGATTGCGCTGATCTATGCGGGCAACCTGTGGGTAGTGGAGGTTGCCACCGGCCAGGCGCAGCAGCTCACCGGCGACGGCCTGGCCAGCGAGCCGCGCTGGACGAAGTAGCGGGTGACGGGTGATGGGTGACGGGTGACGGGTGACGGCTGGCCGCCGGCCACTGGCGACTGACTACTGACCACTGGCGACTGACTACCGATGACCCCTCCTCCGCGCACCCTGATCTGGCTGGCGCTGGCCGCCGCGCTGCTATCCGGCCTGAGCAGCGGCGCCCTCTTTCTGAAATCGAGCCGGGACCTGCAGGGGACCGAGTACGGGCGACCCGGCGGGTCGCCCCGACTCCCCGACCCTGCCCTGCCCCCCCGCCCGCCCCTCCTGGCGGTGAACGCCGACCTGGCGGGCGGGGACGACCCGCAGGGGACCGCGGCCGCGGTCCGCGCCGCCGGCTTCGACTGGGTGCGGCAACCCTTCCGCTGGGCCGACCTTGAGCCGCGACCGGGGGACCTGCGGTGGGCCGCCGCCGACGCCGTGGTGCAGGCCGCCGCGGCCCACTCCCTGCGGCTGATCGCCGTGCTGCTGGCCGCCCCGGACTGGTCCCACCCCGCCAACCCCCGGTCCACCGCCCCCCCGGACGACCCCGGGGCCTTTGCGCGCTTCGCCGCTGCCTTCGCCGCTCGCTACGGCGCGCGCACCTGCCCCGGCGGGCGGTGCCAGGGGGTGGAGGTCTATCAAGTGTGGGACGAGCCGAACCTGGCATCCGCCTGGGGCGACCGCGACCCCTCCCCGGCCGGGTACGCCGCCCTGCTGCAGGCCGGCTACGACGCCATCCACGCCGCCCACCCCGGCGCCACCGTGCTGGCCGCCGGCCTGGCGCCCACCGCCGAGACCGGCCCGGCCAACCTGAGCGACCTGCTCTTCCTCGACGAGCTGTACCGCCTGGGCGCCGGGGCCTACTTCGACGGCGCCTCCGGCAAGCCCTACGGGTTCAGCGCCCCGCCTGAGGACCGCCGCGCTGACCCGGCGCTGGCCGCACTGACCGCGCTAGATCGGAAGAGCGTCGTGTAGGGAAAGAGTGTGCTTCGAAGTGTAGATCT
>CAYZNA010000354.1:0-4121 GCA_964478665.1 uncultured Anaerolineales bacterium | reverse complement strand
AAACACCTTCTATCGCCGGGTCTTTTTTTCAACCGGCGGACGCCCACCACCGGCCAGGCGCACCTGGTCGGCGGGCCGCTCCGCAAAGCCTTGCTCCAATTCCTGTTGCCCACGCTGAATGGTCTTCTCATCCAAACCCATGATCTGCGACAGCAAACGACCACCACCACGACCCATTCGGTTGGCTTCTACGGCAACGTACCAGCGACGTTGTTGCTCATCCAGACGGCTCAACAACAGGTTCATCTGCTGATGCAGCTTCTTGTCAGGATGTTCTCCCGCCTGCTGACAATTCGGACATTGACAAACGTGAATTCCTGAGATCGGCATGGATCGCTCCTGAGCATCATGTGAGGTCGGTCGACCCTTTATTCTACTCGCTTCTTGCTCTCCTCTATCGAAAAACGGAAGTTATTTTTACACAGGTACTGAGTCTCGGACTTGAAATAAGCGTCACCGACCACCCCCAGGGCAATCATCACCACCCCCAGGTGGATGATGTAGCCGCCGTAGCGTCGCCGGTTGCGCGAAAGCAGGCGGCCCACTGCGGCCGGGGCGCTCTCACCCTGAGCGCGCATCCTGGCCCGCGTCCCGCGCCAGAACTCGAGCAGAGTGGTGAGGGCCACCAGCGAGATCAGCCACAGGCCGAACAAGGCCGGGGCGTAAGGGTGGCGCGGCACTCGCTACCCATCACCCATTACCCATTACCACTTATCCCTCACCCCTCCTCGAGCAGCGCCTCAATGCGATCGTCCAGCTCCGGCGGGTAGAGCGGCCCGATATTCACCCCGCGCAGCTTGCCGGCCCTGTCCACAAAAAAGGTCTCCGGCACGCCCTGAATGCGGTAGGCCTGCGAGATGCGGGTGCCCACGTCCGGGCCGTTGAGGTAGGTGATGTCGAACTCCTTCATGTAGGCCAGGGCCTCTTTCTCGGTGTCCACGTAGTCCACCCCGATGAAGACCACGCCCTTATTCTGATATTTGCGCCACGTTTTCTCAAGATAGGCGGCCTCCTCGCGGCAGGGCGGGCACCACGAGGCCCAGAAGTTGATCACCACCACCTGGCCGCGCAGTTCGCTGAGCGCAACTGTGCGCCCGGAGAAGCCGGTCAGGGTGAAGTCCGGGGCCAGGCCGGTATCGCGCGGGCCGTTGGCGGCCTGCA
This sequence comes from uncultured Anaerolineales bacterium, assembly GCA_964478665.1. Taxonomy (GTDB): domain Bacteria; phylum Chloroflexota; class Anaerolineae; order Anaerolineales; family CAYZNA01; genus CAYZNA01. Next base: position 2,960 of record CAYZNA010000354.1, on the reverse strand, counting down.
CCACGCCCCAGCCCAGCAGCGCGAGCAGCCCCAGCACCAGCAGCACGGTGACCGTGCGGCCACATCCCGGCCGGCGGGCCGGGCCGGCGGCTACGGTTGCTTCTGAATTGGTCGCTTCGCTCATGGTCTCTCCTTGCCTGCTATGGCCGGCTCCTGACTCCCGGCGGGGCCTGCCACGCGATCCGCCGGGGGCGGCGACAGCGGCGCACCGTGCCCGGCGGCGTGGCCCGCAGGCGCGTTGCGCATCAGCAGCAGGTGCAGCGCCGGGCACAGCAGCAAGATGCCGAAGAACAACACGCTGTTGGCCGGCACCCGGAAGACGAAGATGGCGGCCAGCGCCGCCAGCGGGATCAGGCAGCAGGCCAGCATGATGAGGGCGTGTTTGCGGGTCATGGGTAGAACTCCAGCGTTTCGTCGAGCGCCCGGTCAGCGAGCGGTTGGCCGGCCGCCAGCCACACCACCAGCGCGCCGGATTGGAAGTAGAAGTGGCGCTGGCCCATCCCGGCAAGTTCATACACGTTGCGACCCTTCCACCCCCGGGTTGCGATCGGGGTGAAGGGCGAGCGCCCTTCGGCGATCTTCTCAGTCATGGCCCGCACCATCTCCGCCGCCAGCGGCCCGGCCAGGGTGCCGGTCACCCACAGGGTGGCGGCGCCATCCCCGTAGGTCGCCGTGGCGCCGGAGGTCAGCAGGAAGCCCTTGCCGTGCAGCCGCGCCACTTCCGCCACGGCCTGCGGGCCGGTGGATTTCCCCGCCAGCGGCAACCCGGCGATGGCCTCCGGTACGGCCAGGGCGGCCGGGCTGGCCAGCCGGGCAGAGAGGGCGCCCCAGCCGGCTGCCCCGGCGAGCAGCAGCGCGCCGAGGGCAATCAGCAGTGGTGGGCCGAAGCGTTTGAGCATGGCATGTCGGACGGAGACCGCGGGGATTCCTTTACCAGGACAGCTCCCACATAAACATCCGCTCCGGCGCGCCGGCCTCACGGATGGCCAGCGTGACGGTCTTCGCGCCCTCCAGCAGCGCTCTGCCACCGGCGGTTTTCGCCGGGAAGGTCAGCGTGCCCTCGTAGTGCTGGCCGCCGCCCACCGGCCAGCTCACCCCCTGCACCGCCAGCCCGGCGTCCGTGCTCAGGGTCGAGAGCGCCGCCAGATCCCACCCCACATTGACGGAGTGCGTGTCCATGGATACGTCGAAGTCCAGCGTCTCGGCCGGCGCGTTCAGATTGAGCGGGGTGACCACGAACTCGACCATGCCCTGGGCGTCGCTGCGGGCGAGGTCGGCGGCGGCCGGCTGCGCGGGCAGCGTTTCGGCAGCGGGCGGCGGTGCGTTGTCCGGCGGCCGGGTGACGGTCTCCGCGCGCGGGGGCGGCAGCGTCGCCGGGGCGGACGGCCCGTCCGCCCCGGGAGCGGAGCACGCCCCCAGAATCAAGGTGGCGAGGGCGAGAAGGATGAAAAACGGTGCGGGTCTCACGAAGCAGCCTCCATCATGGCAGCCATGCCAGCGTGGGCCAGGGCGTGACGCCGCGCTTTGATGATCTCGCGCAGCATGAACCCGATGCCGATCAGGTTGCTCAGCAGCCCGACGATCATGAAGGGAATCTTCCAGTTGGCGAGAAAGGTCGCGGCAGCGGTCAGCCCGACCAGCGGCAACACGTCGGCCACGTGGTGGGCGCAGCAGGCCACCATCGCCACGGCGGAGACCCCGCCACCGGCGGCGGTGGTGGCCCCGGCGGGGGCAGTGTGCACCGGCAGGTACAACCCCTGCTTGAGATAGGTGAACAACCCGACCTGCGCGCCAAAGCCGAGCAGGATCGGGATAACGAAAAGCCTGTCCTGCCAGAAGAGGTCGAGGGCGTGAGCGGGCGACTCGGCCAGCGAGACGATGCCGAGATACAGGCTGGTGAGAAAGAGGGCGCCGGCCAGGCCAGCGCCGAGGGGCAGCAGAACCCGCCGGGTGGGTGGGGTCATGGTCGTTTCTCCGCGGGCGAATACACTGGAGAAAGCTTACCTTACCCACGCCCGGTTTTTCTAGCGCCATTCGGCGTAACGCAGCATAGGCCATCTGGCGCGTGATGAATGTCACCTCAAACGGGTGAGAATGGAAAATGTGCCGGGGATGATAGTTGACCTCAACCCACATTCGCCGTACACTGATGCCAGGATCATCGGAAAGCACGCGATGGGCGAAAAACCAGATCAGTGGCGCGGCACCTTTCTTCTTCTATTGCGCTGGCTTGTGCCGGTGACGATGGGTGGATCAGGCGCCGGCTATGTCCTCCTGTGGGAACACGCGGTTGTCGGCCCCGGAGGTGTAACATTATCATTTTTCGCGGAACGGAGTCAGATGTCCTCCCAGAACGTGGTCCACATCCTCTGGTTAAGCGGTGGCAGTTGTGAGGGCTGCTCAATGGCCGTGCTGGGCGCGACGGCGCCAAAGATCGAAGACCTGCTCCTGGGCCATATCCCCGGCCTGCCGTGCCTGGCGCTGATCCACACCGCCACCGCGTTTGAAGCGGGCGCCGAGTACCTGAGCCGGCTTGAGCGCGCCGCCTCGGGCCTGCTCGCGCCCTTCGTGCTCGTGGTCGAAGGCTCGATCTTCGATCCGGCGAGCGCCGGCGATGGATTTTTCTCTGGTCTGGGCGAGGCGGATGGCCGTCCGCTTACCGTCAGCGACTGGCTGGACCGCCTCGCGCCGCGCGCAATGGCCGTCATCGCCATCGGCACTTGCGCCGCCTGGGGTGGCGTCCCGGCGGCGCGCGGCAACCCCACCGGCGCCATGAGCCTCGGCGACTACGTTGGCTCGGCGTTCCGCAGCCTGGCCGGTCTGCCGATCATCAACGTTCCCGGCTGTGCGCCGCCCGGCGACAACTTCACCGAGACGCTGGTTTACCTCCTGCTCCACCTGGCAGAGCAAGTGCCTCTCGAATTGGACGAAGACCATCGGCCCCGCTGGCTGTACGACGA
>CAYZNA010000353.1:0-4147 GCA_964478665.1 uncultured Anaerolineales bacterium | reverse complement strand
GCACGCCTTCTGGGCCGACGAACCCGGTTGGGTGGCGGCCGCGGTCGGGGGCTGGGTGGGGCTGCCGGTCGTGATCAGCCTGGCCGGCGGGGAACTGGCCGGCCTGCGCCCGATAGGCTACGGGGCGCAATTGCTGCCGGGGCGGACTGCGCTGATCCGCTGGGGGCTGCGGCGGGCGGCGCGAGTCACCGCCGGGTCGGACTATCTGCTGCGGCTGGCGCGCGAACACCTGCCCCGAGCCGCGTGGGGCAGGCTGGTCCGCGCGCCGCTGGGCGTGGATACCCTACGGTTTGCCCCCGCAGCGCCCGCGCGCCCGGCGGGAGCGAGGGTGCTCAACGTGGGCGCGCTGTACCCGGTCAAGGGCCACGCCGTGCTGCTGCGGGCGCTGGCGCGCGCCCCGGCGCTAACCCTGCAAATCGTGGGCGAGGGACCGCTGCGCCCCGAGTTGCAGGCCCTGGCGACTCGCCTGGGGGTCGCGGACCGGGTGCATTTTGCCGGCGCCGTGCCCCACGAGCGCATGTGCCAGGCGTATCACGGGGCTGATCTATTCGTGCAGGCCTCATGGCACGAGGCGCAGGGGATGGCGTTGCTGGAGGGGCTGGCCTGCGGGCTGCCGGCGCTGGGGACCGCCGTCGGGTGCCTGCCGGAGGTGGCCAGCGGGGTCCGGCCCGGGGATGCGGTCGGGCTGGGGGATGCCCTGCGGGCCTGGGGGGCTGCGCCCCCGCAGCCGGCCACGCTGCCGGCGGAGTTTTCCCTCCCACGCGCGGCAGCGCGCTTCATTGAGTTGTATAATCAGTGCTCCGGCGAGCGCTGAGACCTTCGGCGGCGCAATCCGATCAGCCGTGCTTTGCGTGAGGTGACTCCGTGGAACCAACTCCGGCCCCCTCGCCCGACCTGGGCGGACAACTGAGCCAACTGGGCAAACTGGCGGGCGACATCCGCACCCTGCTCGCGGCGCAAAGCGCGGCCCCGCCACCGGCGGCGCTCTCCGGGCTGAAGCAATTGTCTGGCTCGCTGGCCGACCTCGGCCGCCTGGCCGCCGGGCAGAGTCAGGAGCTGAAGCAACTGCAGGCGCTGAGCACGATCAGTCAGGTGGTCAACTCCTCGCTGGACCTGACCACCGTGCTGAACGAGGTGATGGATACCATCATCCGCCTGAGTGGGGCCGAGCGCGGTTTCTTGATGCTGCGGGACGAGCGCGGCGAGCTGGACCTGCGCGTGGCGCGCGGGATCAGCCCGGACAGCCAGCAGCCCGAGTTCGAGATCAGCCGCACAATTGTGGAGAACGTGGCGCGCGAGGGCCAGGCCATCCTGACCACCAACGCCCAGGACGATCCGCGCTTCGACCGCCAGATGAGCGTGGTGGGCTACAACCTGCGCTCGGTTCTGTGCGTGCCGCTCAAGGTCAAGGGCCAGCTCACCGGGGTGATCTACGCCGATAATCGCGTGCGCACCGGCGTTTTCAGCGCGAAGGAGCGCGATCTGCTGGCCACTTTCGCCAACCAGGCCGCCGTGGCGCTGGAAAACGCCCGGCTGTTCGAGGCCTTGCAGCAATCGCATCTGGAGTTGACCCGGGCCTACGACACCACCCTGGAAGGTTGGTCGCGGGCGCTGGACCTGCGCGACGAGGATACCGAGGGCCACACGGCGCGCGCGACCGACAGCACCGCTCGGCGGGCGCGCGCCACTGGCATTGATGGGGAGGCGCTGGTGCAGGTGCGGCGCGGCGCCCTGCTGCACGACATTGGCAAGATGGGCATTCCCGATGGGGTGCTGCGCAAGCCCGGCCCGCTGAGCGACGACGAGTGGGCCATCATGCGCCGTCACCCGGGCTACGCTTACGAGTTGCTGGCCCCCATTGGCTACCTGCGCCCGGCGCTCGAGATCCCCTATTGCCATCACGAAAAATGGGATGGCAGCGGCTATCCGCGCGGGCTGGCCGGCGAGGCCATTCCGCTGGCCGCGCGGCTGTTTGCCGTGGTAGACGTGTGGGATGCGTTACGCTCCGACCGGCCCTACCGCCAGGCCTGGCCCGCCGAGCGGGTGCGCGAGCACATCCAGCGTGGCAGCGGCGAGCATTTTGACCCGCGGGCGGTGCGCTCTTTCCTCGACCTGACGCTGATCTGATTTCCTGACCCCGGACCTCCATGCCTCCTCGCACCCTCTTCGACAAGCTCTGGGACTCCCACGTGGTGGCCCAGGGACCGGATTCCCCGGCCATTCTCTACGTGGACCTGCACCTCGTCCACGAAGTCACCTCCCCTCAGGCTTTTGCCGGGCTGCGGGCGCGTGGGCTGAAGGTGCGTCGCCCCGATCTGACCGTGGCTACCATGGACCACTCCACGCCCACCCTGCCGCTCCCGAAGGTGCCCATGCTGGACCGGCAGGGGATGGCCCAGCTCCAGCAACTGGAGGACAACTGCCGCCAGTTCGGCATCCAGTTGTATGACATGGACTCCGACCGGCAGGGCATCGTGCACGTGATCGGCCCGGAGCTGGGGCTGACCCGGCCCGGCATGACCATTGTGTGCGGCGATAGCCACACCTCCACCCACGGCGCGTTCGGGGCGCTGGCCTTTGGCATTGGCACCAGCGAGGTCAAGCACGTGCTGGCCAGCCAGTGCCTGCTCCAACGCAAACCGAAGACCTTTGAGGTGCGCGTGCAGGGCCGCCTCTCGCCGGGGGTGACCGCCAAGGACCTCATCCTCGCGCTGATCGCACAAATCGGGGTGGGGGGCGGCGCCGGCCATGTCTTTGAGTACACCGGCGAAGCCATCCGCGCCCTGGGCATGGAAGCGCGCATGACCGTGTGCAACATGTCCATCGAGGGCGGGGCGCGCGCCGGCATGATCGCCCCGGACGAGACCACCTTCCAGTACCTCGCCGGGCGCGAGTTTGCCCCGCAGGGCGCGGCCTGGGAGCGGGCGCTGGCCGGCTGGCGCAGGCTACCCACCGACCCGGAGGCCGCCTTCGACCGCACGGTCAGCCTGGACGCCTCCGCGCTGGCGCCGATGATCACCTACGGCGCCAACCCCGGCATGGGGATGCCGGTCACCGGCCTGATCCCGGACCCCGACCGGAGTCCGGACCCGGCCCAGAAGGCCGCGCTGGAAAGGGCGCTGCGTTACATGGACCTGCGCCCCGGCCAGCCGCTGTTGGGGCATAAGGTGGATGTGGTGTTCATTGGCTCGTGTACCAACTCCCGCATCAGCGATCTGCGCCCGGCGGCTGCGCTGCTCACGGGCCGGCGGGTGGCGGAGGGGCTGCGGGTGCTGGTGGTGCCCGGCTCAAAGCAGGTCAAGCGCCAGGCGGAGGCCGAGGGGCTGGACCGGGTGTTCCGCGCTGCCGGCGCCGAGTGGCGCGAGGCGGGCTGCAGTCTCTGTATTGCTATGAACGGCGATCAGCTCGAACCGGGCCAGTACGCCGTGAGCACCAGCAACCGCAACTTCGAGGGCAGACAAGGTAAGGGCGGTCGCACTTTCCTCGCAAGCCCCCTCACCGCCGCCGCCGCCGCCCTCACTGGCAGAATCACAGATGCGCGCACCCTTATCCTGTAAACGGTAATTGGTAATTGGTAATTGGTGAGTCCGAGCGCACTCCCCACTACTTGCCACTTACCAATTACTAATTACCACTGGCCATGCCCCACTTCACCACTCTCACCTCTCGCGCTCTGGCCCTCCCGGCCAACGACATTGACACCGACCAGATTATCCCGGCCCGCTTCTTGAAGGCGACCGACAAGGCCGGCATGGGCGATCATCTGTTTGCCGATTGGCGATACAACCCCGATGGCTCACCCAGGCCTGACTTCGTATTGAACAAGCCGGAAGCACGCGAGGCGCAGATTCTCGTCGCGGGCGACAACTTCGGCTGCGGCTCCTCGCGCGAGCATGCCCCGTGGGCGCTGACCGGCTGGGGCTTCCGCGCCGTGATCTCTACCTCCTTCGCCGACATCTTTCGCAACAACGCCCTCAAGAACGGCCTGCTGCCGGTAGAAGTGGACCCCGCCACCCACGCCGACCTGTTCGACCTGCTGGAGGAGGTCCCCGACGCGCAACTCACCGTGGACCTCGCCGCCTGCACCCTCACCCTGCCCGAGGGCCAGTTGCAGCATTTGACCGAGACCGCGCACCTTGTGGCCGAA
>CAYZNA010000352.1:0-4167 GCA_964478665.1 uncultured Anaerolineales bacterium | reverse complement strand
CCCCCCGCCCCCTCCCCCCCCTCCCTCCCCTCCTCCTCCCCCCCCTACCCCCCCCCCTCCCCCCCCCCCTCCCCCCTCCCCTCCTTTCCTCCTTTCCTCCTTCCTCCTTCCTCCTTCCTCCTTCTTCCTCGGCCTGCTCCCCTACCTCTACCTCCCCCTCCGCTGGCCGGCAGTCAACAACGGCGAACTGATGACCCTGCGCATGTTCGTGGACTACCTCACCGGCTCGCAGTCCCAGGCCGCGCTGCATCTTAGCGCCTTCTACACCGATTTCTCCCGCTACGCCCTGCTGGCCGGCAAATCCATCGAGTCCATTCACAAGCTCACGCGCGGCGGCCATCACCCTGTTGGCCTACCTTGGCCTGGCCTTCTTCCCGCTCTCTTTTTACGTCCCCGACCCGGATTTCTCCGCCTTCCTCATCGCCCCTCATCTCATTCAGGCAGTGTGGATCGGCATGGGCATGCACGCGATTCTCAGGAAGAAGGAACGCTTCGCGGGAAGCAGGAAGAAGGAAGGAGGAAGCAGGAAGAAGGGCGTCAATCAACACCTGCCTGCTTCCTTCTTCCTTTCGTCCTTCTTCCTTTCGTCCTTCTTCCTGCTTCCTCTCTTCCTCCTGTGGACCAGCCTGCCGCGCGTGGACAGGAGCGAGCAGTGGGGGGCCTATCGCCTGGGGCAGTTCATCCTCGACCAGCCGCTGACCCCCGGCGCGCTGGTGCTGGCCGACAGCCAGAAGATCGCCCCGCTGTACTACCTGCAGGTGGCCGAGGGCCTGCGCCCCGACCTCGATATCCGCGTGCTGCCGGACGAGGCCGCCTACCGCGCCGCGCTGGACGAGGGGCTGGCGGCCGGGAAGACTGTCTATCTGGGCCGCTACCTGCCCGGCCTGGCCGGCGCACTGCACCTGCGCTCGGTCGGGCCGCTGGTGGAGGCCGCGCCCGCGCCGCTGCTCGAGCCGCCGCCGCTCACTCCCCTCAACGCCCGCTTCGGAAACCAGATCACCCTGCTGGGGTACAACCTCTCCCCTCTCCCCGTGGGAGAGGGGCCGGGGGTGAGGTCCCTCACCCTGCACTGGCGCGCCGATTCCGCGCCGGACGGCAACTACCTCGTGCGGCTGCGTCTGCTCGGCCCGGACGGGGAGACCGCGTGGGAGGCCCCGCCGCGCCTCCCGGCCGGCGGCCTCAACCCCACCTTTGCCTGGTCCCCGGGCGAGATCATCCCCGACTTCCACTTTCTCTCCCTGCCCCCCACCCTGCCCGCCGGCGAGTACACCCTGCAAGTGGGGCTGTTCCCGCCCTTCAGCCAGAGTGGCCTGCCGGTAGCCGGTGGCAGCGAATGGCAAGAGATCGCCCGCCTGGCCATCCCGCCACCCGCCGGCCAGCCGGCGCCGCCACAAGCCGCCGCCGCCCGCTTCCCCGACGCCGGACTGACGCTGGCCGGCTACGACCTGCCGCAGAGCGCCGCGCCCGGCTCGCAGGTAACCGTTACCCTGTACTGGCGCGCTTCCACCGTGGGCGGCAGCCCGCTGGCCGCCCCCTCGCCGGCCCTCGAATTGCGCCCCGGCCCGGGAGGCGACGGCCCGCCCCTGCTGCGCGCCGGCCTGCCCGCCGGCCTGTGGTCCCCCGGCGAAGTGCAGGCGCGCAGCTACACCTTCACCGCCCCGCCCACGCCCGGCGACCTGCCGCTCTGGCTGTCCGTCTCGCCCGGCGCGGCCCGCTGCGGCTGGCTGCGCCCGGCCACCGACGCCTGCCCCCTGCCCCCCCTGCACCTGAGCGGCGCCGCCGCCAGCCCGGACGCAGTGAACTTCGACAGCCAGATTCTGCTCACCGCTGTGCGCATCGAGACGCCGCGCGTAAGTCCCGGCGGGCTGTTCCGGCTGAGCGCCGACTGGCAGGGGCTGCGCACCATGAGCGCGGATTACACTGTCTTCGTGCACCTGCTCGGGCCAGATGGCGCGGTCCACGGGCAGGTGGACACCTGGCCCGGCCAGGGAGCGCGCCCCACCAGGCAATGGGTCCCCGGCCAGGCCCTGCGCGACCGGTACGAGTTCTGGGTCCCCACCGACGCGCCCCCCGGCCCCTACCGCGTCGAAATCGGCTGGTATTTGCTGGCCACAGGGGACAGGCTGCCGGTGCTCGGTCCAGAGGGGACAGCGGTGGACGACCGCTATCTAATCCCCGGCCTGACCGTCACTCCATAGACGGACGAGGGTGCGCGCGCGGGCGATCCGGCCTATAATCCGGTAACCGTATCTGCTGTTCCACCGGAGGTGTCCCCATGCGCCCGCTCACGCCCCTCACCCGTCTGATTCTGATCGCGCTCCCCGGCCTGGCCGCCCTGCTGTGGGCCGGCGCCGCTCGCGCCCCGGCCCGCGCGGGGGCAGCCGTGGTGGCGCCGCCCCCTGGCTCGCCGGCGCCCATCATCGGAACGCCGGTCGCGCCGGTGGCCTTCAACGGAGACGTGCGGGACCTGCCGCAACTCCCGCCCGAGCCACTCGAGCCGCGCCCGCGCCTGTCGCCTCCCGCGCTGGCCGCGCCGCCCGGCGCCTCCCTGCCGGACCCGGTGCGCCGTCCCCCACGCCGCCCTGACGCCATGCCCACCCCCATCCAGAACTTCGCCGGGCTGGATTTTCAGAGCTGGGGCGCCGGCTGGCCGCCGGACACCAACGGCGACGTGGGACCCAGTCACTACATCCAGACCGTCAACACCTCTGTCGGCATCTACAACAAGACCGGCACCCGGCTGGCCGCCTTCCGGCTCAATGACTTCTTCAACGGCACCGGCACGCCCTGCGACAACGCCAACAAAGGCGACCCCATCGCCCTGTACGACCCGCTGGCCGATCGCTGGCTGGTGACCGACTTCGCCTGGTCCAACACCGACAACGGCCCGTACTACGAGTGCATCGCCGTCTCGCGAACCGCCGACCCGGTGGCGGGAGGCTGGTGGCAATACGGCTTCCGCGCCGACGACGCCTCCCACCCGTGGCTGAACGACTACCCCAAGCTGGGCCTCTGGCCGGACGCCATTTACATGTCCGCCAACCTGTTCGACTGCGCCAACGATTGCGGCGCGGGCACCACGTATAAAGGCGTGCGGGTGTGGGCGCTCAACCGCAGCGATCTATACGGCGGCGCGGCGCTGAACAGCGTCTCCTTCCTGCTCAACACCAGCGTCTTCGGCCTGCTGCCGGCCAACCTGCGCGGCGCCGCCCCGCCGGCCGGTTCGCAGGAACTGTTCGGCGCCATAGATCCAGTCGGGCCGGGCAACTCCTCCAGCACCTTTCACCTCTTCAGGTTTCACGTAGACTGGACCACGCCGGGGAACTCCACCTTCACCGGCCCCGTCAATCTGAGCGTGGCCACTTTCACCCAGCCCCCGGCCGACGTCCCCCAGGCAGGCAGCGCCGAGCTGCTCGACGCCCTTGGCGACCGGCTGATGATGCAACTGCAATACCGCAACCGGTCGGGCGTGGAGTCCCTGTGGGTCAATCACACCGTCGCCAGCGGCGGCGTGACCGGCATCCGCTGGTACGAAATCCGCGACCCCAATGGCTCGCCGGCCGTTTTCCAGCAGGGCACCTTCCAGCCCGAGGGCCTGTATCGCTGGCTCGGCAGCCTGGCGGTAGATGGCAGCGGAAACATGGCGGTGGGCTACAGCGTCTCCAGCGCCGCCATGAACCCCGCCATACGCTACGCCGGGCGGCTGCTGGGCGACCCCGCCGGGGCGCTCTCTCAGGGCGAAGCAACCCTGATCGCCGGAACCGGTTCGCAATCCGGCGGGGGCGGCCGCTGGGGCGATTACAGCGCCATGAGCGTGGACCCGGTTGACGAGTGCACCTTCTGGTACACCACCGAGTACTACCTGACCACCGGCAGCAACTGGCAGACCCGCATCGGCTCCTTCAAGTTCCCCACCTGCACCGGCGGCGCGACTGCCACCCCCACCGCCACCGCCACCCGGACGGCAACCCCGACCGCTACCGCGACCCGCACCCCGACCGCTACCGCCACCCGGACGGCAACCCCGACCGCTACCGCGACCCGCACCCCGGCCGCCACCGCCACCCGGACGGCAACCCCGACCACTACCGCGACCCGCACCCCAACCGTTACCGCCACCCCCCCCCCCCCCCCCCCCCCCCCCCCCCCCCCCCCCCCCCCCCCCCC
>CAYZNA010000351.1:0-4169 GCA_964478665.1 uncultured Anaerolineales bacterium | reverse complement strand
TGCGTCCGGGGCAGGTGTGCGTCCGGGGCAGGTGTGCGTCCGGGGCAGGTGTGCGGGCCGGGGTTGACATCGGCTAAAGACGCTGAATCAGGCTCTCGCAGTTGCCGGGCAACGGCAAGGCCAGGGCGAGGGTCGAGAGATGGCAATTCGGGCTGACCGCCAGGGCCTGACTCAGCAACGCCAGGTTGGTTTGCTGCGGTTTGGAGATGTTCAACTCCAAACGGGTGAACTGGTCCATGATTTGCCGATGCAGGTGTAAACTGTTCATGAGACGCTCCTTGTGATGTGGAGAGGTAAACACGACAACTTTACCATATCACATCGGGAGCGTTTCCCTGTCAGCCAAAAACTGACAGGGGATGAAGTGGCACCACTCTAACTCTAACTCTAACTCTAACTCTAACTCTAACTCTAACTCTAACTCTAACTCCCCGCTCTAACTCCAACCGCAGGAGGACGCATGATCGAAGAGGAAGTCGGGCGGCTGCTGGCCGCGCGAAAATTGACCCTCGCCGTGGCCGAGAGCTGCACCGGCGGGCTGATAGCGCACAAACTGACCAATGTGCCCGGCAGTTCGGAGTACTTCATTGGCGGGGTGGTGGCCTACGCCTACGAGGCCAAGGAAAAGTTGCTGGGCGTGCGCCATAACACCCTGTACGATTACGGCGCGGTGAGCGAACCGGTGGCGCGCCAGATGGCGCGCGGCGTGCGCCGCGTACTGGGCGCCGAGGTTGGCCTCTCTGTGACCGGGATCGCCGGGCCGGGCGGCGGCCTGCCGGGCAAGCCGGTGGGGCTGACGTGGATTGCGGTCAGCACGCGCGAGGCCGAGATCGCCCGCCAGTTTGTCTGGGAGTCCGACCGGCAGGGCAACAAGGAGCTGTCGGCGCTGGCGGCGCTGGAGATGGTGGTGGAATTTTTGGGAGAGTACTCGCCCGCTACCCCGCCCGAGGCTCAGAGGGGCGGTTGATGGCTGAGCCGAGCGCAGTGGAGGCGCGCTTTGCCCCCGACGGCAAGATCGAGGTGCTCAGCTTCACCTGGCAGGGACGCCGGCTGCCCGCCACCTCCCACGGGCGCAGTTGGGCCGCCGATGACGGGCTACACTATCTGCTGATGGCGCCCGGCGATCGCGTGTTTGAGTTGTTGTACCAGCCGGTCCGGGGACTGTGGTGGGTGGTGAAGGCCCCGGACCGTTCTATGGCGTAGAGGCCGGCACAATGAACCAGAATAGCACTCATCGTACCAGTTCAATCTCCTGCAGAATGGTCCACTCCAGGCCGGCACCGTCCCCGGTAAGTAGCGGCTGGCTGTCGGGTAGGGTGTACACGCGCAGTACCAGCTTGTAGTTCCCTCGTGGGACCTGCGGGTTCACGTTTACGTCCACGTCCTGCCGCACCACCTCACCAGGCTGCCATCGTGAGGGGGGGTAAAATGCCAACAGGTCATTCGACCGGGGCAGGTCCCCGCCCCACTCATTACCTGCTTCATCCTCCAGTGTCAGCCGGATTTGCAGATCGTTCGATAGCGGGGAAGCCACCCTCCAGTACAACGTCACATGCACCCAGGTGGAAGGCGGGTGCAGCCAGTAGTCGGTGACCGGCAGCCGGGGCTGTGGCACCCGGTAGCCAACGAGTTGCAGGCCGCCCGGGTAGACAATGCTGGTAGAGACGGCAGAAAGGGGTAGCGTCGGAGTGCGGTAGCGGACCGCGAACCCCTTAAGCGTGATTCCGCGCGGGTATGCCTCGGTCACCTCGGGAAATCGTGCCAGCAGCCAGCGCTCAACCAGGCGGTCCGGGTCTGTGCGCTCCTGACCGCTCTGGACCAGCCAGATCACCTCCGCCTCCTGCCAGCCGCCCAGCCCGTTCATCACTTCTGCTTCCGAGCGAATTTGGCTGCCCCACGGCGCGATCACCCGCCCTGCCCTGTCGTAGTAGTGCTCGAATACAAACCGGTACCACGAAAGGTGCACGACTGCAACATCGGCTCTGGTCGCCTGATCGCGCAGGAACCCGGCCGCGGCGCGCCAATCGTCGTGCTGGACCCCGACTCGCCACACATGACTCAGACCGTAGCCGTTCAGGAGTAGCACCCCTGCCAGTGCCAGCGCGCCGAGTGGCTTGAAAACCCGCCGCAGTCCCTCGAATCCGAGGCTCAGCCCGATCCAGAAAAGCACACTCACTCCCGCCAGGGACTTTGGTTGAAGTTCTCCCCGCCGCAGAGTGATATAGATCAGTGCCGTCAATGGCGGAAGCACAAGTACCGCCGACCACCAGCGCAGCGGCTGCCGAACCAGAGTGCCAGCGGCGAGCAGCAGGACCACTGTCCCCAGCAGCACCCACTGGGCAGGAACCGGCAGCCAGGCGCGACCCACCTCCATCCATTGGACGCTCTGTTGTACGTAAGAAAACCAGTAAAACGGCGTGACGGGCAACGCGCCAAAGCCGCTGGGGCTCTGCCACGCGTAGTAGAGATACGGAAGGTAGAACACTCCGGCCAGCACGAGGGCGGCCAGCGCCCGTCGGGCCCGTTCGGGCGAACGTCGTAGCCAGGCCAGTGCCAGTAGTCCGGCAGCCGGCAAAAACAGGCTGTTGGAAACGTGCGTGCTGGCTGCCAGCCAGCCGAGCAGTCCGGTGGCCAGCCCTTGCCGTGCCCTTTTAGATAGGCCAGCAGCACGCACATTGCCGCCACCCCCAGCGCCGGCCCCACCGTATACATGCGGGCATCCTGGCTTTCGGCGACCAGCAGCGGACTGACGGCCCCGAAAAGCGCCGCCGTAAGTGCTACCCGGCGGGAGAACAGCGCCCGCGCCAGGCGGTACACCAGCGCACACAGTGCGATCCCTGCCAGCGCCGACAGCAGACGCAGGGCCAAGTCTGAATCCCCGGCCAGCGCGCGCCAGCCCTTGAGCAACAAATAGTAGCCCAATGGGTGCGGGTCCAGTTGTGTGCTCATGAACTCCCGCAGCAGTTGTCCGACGGACAGACTGGAAAGATGCAGGCTGGCCCCTTCGTCGCCGTCCAGACTGCTCCACGTCAGGTTGAGCAGGCGTAGCGCGGCGCCTGGCGCCAGAACCGCCAGCGGGAAGATGCGGTTCGGGAAGGCGGAGTGGGAACCGGAACCGGCGCGCATCTGCATCACGACCATTAGCGAGTCAATCCGGGGACAATGAAGCGGAAGAGGGCGTAGATGTCCAGCGCGGCCAGCAGTCCCACGGCGCCGAGCGGCAGCCACGCGAGAGAACGTCCGGCCAGGCGGGAAAACGGCCGGGCCAGGGTTGAAAGCCCCACGGCAGCGGCGATCCCGACCGGGATCAGGGCGGTAAACAGGTAGCGTCCCTGAAACTGGACAAAGGTCAGGTTGTAGGTCAGGTACAGGGTCAGGCTGAAGAGCGCGGTCAGGGTCAGCAGGCCGGCAGCGCGCCGTTCACGTTCGTCGAGGGAGCGCGCCCGCAGCCGGGCAGTCAGCGCCGCGCCGAAGCCGCCGGTAATCGTCAGGCTGAAAAGCAGCAGCGCGGCGTACACCCGGCGGTCCATCAATACCCCCATCCAGCCGAATTGCCCCCACCAGCTATCAAAGGTGGTCACGAAGAAGCGCCGGGCCACTTCCACGCCGCCGTATCGCGCGATCCAGTCGGCGGTGCGCGGCTGGCCGACCACGATGGCGTTGTGCCGCGCCAGCCCGAGGAAATCCGGCCAGCCATACACGGCCAGGTCCCGCCCCCACCACAGCCCCCCGAGCAGCAGCGCCGGCAGGAAGGTGCGCACGGCCTCGCCGATGGCGCAGCGCAGATTCCGGTGCTCCGCCCGCCAGCGCCACAGCAGCGCCAGCCCGGCCAGCGCCGGCAAGAAGTAGATGGTGGCCTTGGTCAGGAAGGCCAGCCCCAGCAGCAACCCGATCCGGGTCGCGCCGGCAGTCCGCCGGTCGCCTTCCGGCCGGCGCAGGGAGCGCAGCAGCGCCAGCAACGTCAGGCCGAGGATCAGCTCCGCCAGGCCGTCGTTGTTCACGCTGGCCAGCATGGCGAGGTGTTGCGGCACAAAGGCCACAAATCCGGCCGCAGTGAGGGCGAGGAGTTGGGGGGTGGAGATTGGACGCTTTGCGTGGAGATTGGACGCTTTGCGTGGAGATTGGACGCTTTGCGTGGAGATTGGACGCTTTGCGTGGAGATTGGACGC
>CAYZNA010000350.1:0-4171 GCA_964478665.1 uncultured Anaerolineales bacterium | reverse complement strand
GCGCCGGGCGCATGGGGCCGCGCCGGGCGCATGGGGCCGCGCCGGGCGCATGGGGATGCGCCCGCTACGGGTTTTTCGGTAGCTCCAGCGTGTACAGCGGCAACAGGCGCTTTTCGGATTCGCCTTCGATCCGGGCCACCACCTCCACCAGCCCATCCAGCGAGGAGTGGCGCAGCTTGTGGCGCAGCAACTCGTCCACCTGAAAGATGCCGGCCGAGTTGCTCATGCGCACCTCCACTCGCACCGGCAGCTTCTCCCCCTTGCGGATGACCACCTCGTCAATGGCGGCGGCTGAGACGGCGTGGATGTTGATGCTGCCGGCCTCGAATGGAATGCGCGACCGGCCGGCGGCCATGTCCAGCGCATCCGCCACCTTCAGCACCCCGGCCTCCAGCGTCAGGCAGCGCATCTCGCCGTGGTGGGCAATGATGGCGTGCAGCACTTCGGAGACGACGATAGTGCGCTCCCGCAGGGGGTACAGGCCGGCCAGCAGCTCCTTCGCTTTCAGGTTTGCCAGCGCCAGGCTGAACTCTTCGTGATTGTCGCGGTGGATGGAGATGCCCAGGTCGTGCAGCGCGGCGGCCAGCACCACAATCATCTCGGCGTCCTCGGGCGTCAGGCCATGCCCGGCCACTACCCCGGGGACGTGGCCGGCCTCCACCAGCAGGCGCAGCAATCTGAGCGCGGCGTTGGCAACGATGCGAATGTGCACCTCGCCGTGGTCGCTAAAGCCCAGCCGGTCCACCGCGTTCACGTTGGCGCAGCGCCACAGTTGCCACAATTCTTCGTCGGCGTTGATGCGGTCCACCAGGCTTTGCAGTCCGGGGTTGTGCCGGGTCGGGATGGCAAAGGTCCTGGCCGCGGACGCCACCTCTCTGGCCGGATCGTCACCCGGGTTGAAGCTGTTTGTTCGGTTCATATTTCCCCGCTGTTCTTGAATTCCTTCAGCTCCCCGCTGGCCATGAAGATGACCCGTTCGGCGATGTTCACCACGCGGTCGCCGATGCGTTCCAGGTTGTGGGCCGAGAAGAGCAGGTACAGCGCGCGGGTAGTGGTGTGCGGGTCCTCGAGCATGAAGGCCAGCAGTTCGCGGAAGACCTGATTGTACAGATCGTCAATCTCGTCGTCCCGCGCGGCCACCGAGCGGGCCAGTTCGGCGTCGCGGGCGAGATATGCCCGGAGGGCCTGCTCAAGCATGGCCCGGCAGATTTCCGCCATGCGCGGCATGTCAATCAGCGGCTTAAGCAGCGGCTCGTCGCCCATGCGGATTACGGTGCGGGCGATGCCGGCGGCGTAGTCGCCCATGCGCTCCAGTTCGTTGACGATGATGATGGCCGCTACGACGGCGCGCAGGTCGCCGGCGGCCGGTTGCTGGGTGGCGAGGGCCGTCAGGCAGGCGTCTTCGATCTCGAACCGAAGCGCGTTAACGGCGGCGTCGGCGGCGATGACGCCCCGGGCGAGTTCGGAGTCGCGCGCGCTGAGGGCGCGCAGCGAGCGCGTGATGGCGGCGTCAATCAGGCTGCCCATGCGCAGGATGTCGTCCTGCAGCAGGCGCAGGTCACGGTCAAGATGAGTGCGAGTCTGCGTGGTCATGCTGTCACTCCTTGGGGCGGAGAGATTGGGATGCCACCCGTTTCCAATAGGTCGCCGAAGTGGGGCAGCAGGCCGGACTCGCGCACAGCCCGCGCGGCGGTAGCCACGTCGTAGGCCACCCGGCGAAACACGACGCGCTGATAACCGTTGAACTCGACCAGCACGTAGCCGGCGCGTGGATCGCCGTCTCTGGGTTTGCCGACCGATCCGGCGTTGATAAAGTGAGTCCTGCCCGCCCACTTCTCGTACGGCAGATGCGTATGGCCGAAGAACAGCATATCACACCCGGCCACTTTGGCAATGTTCTCGAACGTCGCTGTCGGGCGGTCTTCGTAGAGATACTCGTTGATCTTGCGCGGGCTGCCGTGAACGAACATCAGCAGCAGGCTGCTCACTTCTCGGCGGATTTGCATCGGCAGTTCCCTCAAAAAGGACTTGCGCCCGGCGGTCGTCTTTTCCTGCGTCCAGCGCAGCGACAGTTTGCCGCGCCGGTCGTCCTGAGGATCTTTGTACACACAGCCGCAGTCGTCGAGGTCGAAGCCCACGCCTTCGTCGTAGTTGCCCATGACCGTCGGGATGTTTCGCTCGCGGATGAAGTCCACGACTTCGTTGGGATGCGCGCCGTAACCCACCAGGTCGCCGAGGCAATACACGGCGTCGGGCTTCTGCGCCTCGAGGTCACCCCACACAGCTTCGAGGGCGTGCAGGTTGGCGTGAATATCGGAAATCACTGCGAGCTTCATCGGGTCTCCAGTGTATACAGCGGTTCAAGGGTTCGGTTCATGAGTTACTTGACTCGACAGTTGTCAAAGGCGTTTCGGCGATTCCCGACGCCATCCAGACTATGATGCAGTCGGCGCTGGCAACGTTCGTCGCCAGTGGGACGTTGTGGACGTTGCACAGCCGGAGCAGGGCTTGAATGTCCGGCTCGTGCGGGTGTTTGTCCAGCGGATCCACCAGAAAGATCACCGCGTCCACCGTGCCTTCCACGACCCGCGCGCCGATCTGGGCATCGCCGCCCTGCGGGCCGGGTTGGACAGCCTCGACCTCCAAGCCGACCTTTTCCCTCAGCAGTTTAGCTGTGGCGGCTGTGGCGACGAGCCGATAGCGTGACAGGGTGTCACGGTTGAAGGTAGCCCAGGCCACCATGTCGGCCTTCTTGCCGTCGTGGGCGATCAAAGCCAGCGTCTTCACCGTCACGTGCCTTTCTCAGACTGCTCCATCCTCTGCAACCACTCTTGGTCGGTCAAGTTCAGGCGCAGCGGCGTGAGCGAGGCCCAGCCCTGCGCCACCGCCCAGCGGTCGGTGCCCTCTTCGGGGTCGGTCAGGGGCTTGGCGGCGAACCAGTAGTGCCGCCGCCCCATCGGATCTTCGCCTTCGACGACCCGGCCGCTGTAGGCCCGCACGGACTGGCGCGTCCAACGAATGCCTTTGGGTTCTCGCGGAAGGTTGACGTTCACCAGCAGCGGCACGGGAAACTCCAGAATGAGCCGGATCACCTGCTCCACGTAAGGGAACAGGGGGGTGAAAGCCGGCTCGCGATCGTTCAGCGCCAGGCTGAACGCCGCCGCCCGGACACCCAGCAGCACGGCCTGCTTCGCCGCCGCCACTGTGCCGGAGTGCCAGATGTCGTGCCCAAGATTCGCGCCCAGGTTGATCCCGGAGAGGACCAATTCCGCCCCGTCCCAGTGGTAGAGACCCAGCGCTACGCAGTCGGCCGGGGTTCCGTTCACCCGATAGGCCTCGAAGGCGCCCAGCGGTGTCCGATGGTACAGCAGGGGGCGCTGAATGGTGATGGCGTGCCCCATGGCGGATTGTTCTACGTCCGGCGCCACCACGCGCACCTGGCCAAAGCGGGAGGCCACCTCGGCGAGAGCCAGGAGGCCAGGGCTAAAGATGCCGTCGTCGTTCGTCACGAGGATGCGCATATTCCATCTCACTTATCATTTACAAGACTCCGTTCGTGTTTTGCTCAAGGGTAGGCTGCTTAACTACTGGTTGACCGAGACACTCAGACCTGCCTCGCGCACAAAGCGCTCGACCTCCGCGCCCTCCGGCACGCTCAGCAAGTAGGGCGAGTCAAGCGGCGCGCGCCGCAAAATGAAATGGTAGACGCGTGGGCCCGTCTCGCTCCAGCGCGGGCGCAGGTAGACCGGTTCTTCTATCTGCCAGCTCGTGTCCAGCGCGGCTAAGAGCAACCGGTAGCGCGGCTCCATCCCGGCGGGACAGGCCGGTTGCTGCAGCAACGACCAAATATCGTCCCGGGCTGCCGATTCGACGAGTGGCATGTTGGCCTCCTCTGCGCATCGTCGCGCTTCATCCAAACCGTCCGGTCACGTAGTCTTCCGTCCGCTTGTCCTTGGGGCGGGTGAAGATGGTCTGCGTCACGTCAAACTCGATCAATTCGCCCGCCCGGTCGTCCCGCATCATCATCATGCCAGTAAAATCGGAAACGCGCGCTGCCTGCTGCATGTTGTGGGTGACGATGATGATGGTGTACTGCTTCTTGAGTTCCTGCATCAAGTCTTCGATTTTGAGCGTGGCCACCGGGTCGAGCGCCGAAGCCGGCTCGTCCATC
>CAYZNA010000349.1:0-4219 GCA_964478665.1 uncultured Anaerolineales bacterium | reverse complement strand
GGGCCGGCCCGCGCCACGGGATGGCCACCTCGCCGGCCTCGCCGGGGGCCAGCGCCGGGACCGGGATCGGTTTGACGCTGCCGGGGTCTTGCAGGTCAGCCTCCACCAGCGCGCTGCCATCGGGGAAAGGGCAGGCGCCGCTGTTCAGCAGGGTCAACTTGACCTCGAAGGCGGCGTTGACCGCCAGCGCGCGTCCCTCCGGTGGGTCCTGGGCTTGCAGGCGGAAGGCCAGCGGACAGGCGCGGGCGGTAGCGGTCAGGTCGGGGGTGCTGGAGGGGGTGGGGGTGGCTGCCACGGCCATCACCGTAAGTTGAAGGGCAGCCAGCTCGGTGGCGGGTTGGTTGGGGGTGGGGGTGCCGGGCGGCGGGGTGGCGCTGGCGGGGATCACGGTCGGGGGGGAGGAAATGGCCGCCACCGCGGTGGGTTCCTGTCGCTGGCCAGGCCCGCCCAGCAAGGCATAGGCTCCCCCGGCCAGCGCCAGCAGCGCCAGCAGTCCGCCGCCCAGGCCAGCGATCAGCCCCCGATTGCCGAAGGTATCGAGGGGGCGGCGCCGGGCAGGAGGCGCGCCAGCGATCACGGTCGCCGGCCCCGGCTCCGCCGGTCGGGTCGGGGGGGTAGGGAGGGCGCCGCCCACGCGGGTGAGAGGCGTCCGGCCATGGCTGACGAGCGTGAGCATGGCCGCGGCCTCGAGATCAGCGAGGGCGCCCAGCATCTCATCCACGGTCTGGAAGCGATCGTCCGGGTCTTTGGCCATGGCCTTGAGGATGATGCGCTCCAGCCCCGGCGGCAGCCCGGGCCTGATAGTGTGCGGCGCGGGCGGGACTTCGTTGACGTGCTTGAGCAGCACGGCCAGCGGAGTATCGGCGTCGAAGGGCAACTGGCCGACCGCCAGATGGTACAGCATCACCCCTAACGAGTAGATGTCGGCCCGGGCGTCGCCGGGCTGGCCCAGGCCCTGTTCCGGGGCCATGTAGGCCGGGGTGCCCATAACCTGCCCGGTGGCGGTCGCCATGGTGTGCGCGCCGGTCAGGATTTTGGCGATGCCGAAGTCGGTCAGGATCACCCGGCCGGACTCGTCCAGCATGACGTTGGCCGGCTTGATGTCGCGATGGATCATGCCCTGGCCGTGGGCGTAGCTCAGTGCCGCGCCCACGTCGTGGATGATGCGGATACTTTCTTGTAGCGGCAGTTGCTTGCTGTGCGCTTGCAGGCTCTCCAGATGTGTTTTTAGCGTGGGGCCTTGAATGTACTCCATGACCATGTAGTACAGCCCACCCTGAACGTCAAAGTCGTGTACTTGCACAATGTTGGGGTGGCGCAGGGCGGCCACGCTGCGCGCCTCGCGCTGGAAGCGTGAGAGGAAGGAAGAGTCGTTGGCGAGGAAGGAGTGCATCACCTTGATTGCCACGTAGCGATCAAGGCTGGCCTGATAGCCCTTGTACACCTCGGCCATGCCTCCCTGGCCCAGGTGTTCCACGATCTGATATTTTCCCAGGGTGCGACCGACGAGACCTTCCATGGCGATGGCGATTCGGCGATTCAACGATTCAACGATTCAACGCAGTGGCGCAAAACTCACTTTTCCTGGCCGCCGGAGTCGAGGCTTCAGCCGGGGGGGCGCGGCCAATCACCGGCTGAAGCCTCGACTCCCTGCCGACCGAAAGCGACTTTTGCGGTACTGCGATTCAACGTTCCAACGTTCCAACGATTCAACGTTCCCCCCTACGGGGACTTCGCAACGTTCGACGTCTCAACGGGGAGGTGGAAGCGGGCTTCGCCCACGTCTACCGGCGGCTGGTCGCTGTAGTGCACGCTGACCTCAACCCGGTATTCGCCGGCGGGCCGGGCCTCGCGCAAGTGCAGTGTGAGATCGAAGTGGTGGTGCATGGCTTGCACGATGCTCATGCTGGCGACCTCATCACCGGGGGCGTTGAAGACCGTGATTTCGAGATCCGGGCGTTGCTGAAAGGGGGTGAGGCGCAGGCCGAGCTTCACCCGGCGGCCGTCGAGGTAGGGCGCAGCCCGCACTTCGCGCAGGCGCACTTCGCCGGGCGGCGCCGGCAGGTCCTCGGGGTCAAAGAAATCAATATCCATCCGCGTTCAACGTTCAACGTTCCCCCCTACGGGGACTTCGCAACGTTCACCGTTCCCCCAGCGCCCTGTGCAGATCATCAATCAGGTCGTCCTTGTGCTCCAGCCCGACCGAGAGCCGGATCAACCCCGGCTCCACCGCGTTCCCGGATCCGGCCACCGAAGCGTGGGTCATGGCAGCCGGCAGTTCGATCAGCGACTCTACCCCGCCCAGCGACTCGGCCAGGGCGAAAATGCGGGTGGCGGCCACCACACGGCGCGCCGCGGCCTCGTCGCCGCCATGCACGCTGGCCCGCAGCGCAAACGAGATCATGCCGCCGCCGTTGCGCATCTGGCGCCGGGCGAGGGCATGCTGCGGGTGATCCGCCAGGCCGGGGTACATCACCCGCTCCACCGCCGGATGGTCGGAGAGAAATTCGGCCACTGCTTGCGCGTTCTGGCCGTGGCGCTCCATGCGCACCGGCAGGGTCTTCACCCCGCGCAGGACCAGAAAGCAGTCCATCGGCCCCGGCACGGCGCCGATTGCGTTCTGCAGGAACTTGAGCCGCTCGTAGGCTGTCTCGTCGTTCAGCAGCAGGGCGCCGCCCACCAGATCGGAATGCCCGCCGAGATATTTGGTAGTGGAGTGGGCCACAAAGTCCGCGCCCAGGGCCAGCGGCTGCTGCAGATACGGACTGGCGAAGGTGTTGTCTACCCCTACCCAGGGCTGCGATGGGTGCTGGCGGGCGAGCTGCGCCACCCCGGCGATGTCCGCCAGGCGCAGCCGTGGGTTGGTGGGCGTCTCCAGCCAGATCAGCCGGGTGTTATGGCGCAGGGCGGCCCGCACCGCGCCCAGGTCGCTGGTGTCCACAAAGCTGAACTGAAGCCCGTACGGCTTGAGCACTCTGTCAAACAGACGGAAAGTGCCGCCGTACACATCGTTGCCGGCGACGACGTGCTCGCCGGAGGCCACCAGTCGCAGCAGCGTATCAATGGCCGCCATCCCGGAGCTGAAGGCCAGCCCGTATTTCCCGCCCTCCAGCCCTGCAAGGCAGGCCTCCAGCGCGGCTCGGGTGGGGTTGGCGGTGCGGGAATAATCATATCCCTTATGCTCGCCCACGCCCGCCTGCACGTAGGTGGAGGTCTGGTAGATGGGCGTCATAATGGCGCCCGTGGCCGGGTCGGCCTGTTGCCCGGCGTGGATGGCAAGGGTTTCAATTCTCATTGTTTTTCATCGTTATTCATCGAACAGGAAGGTGGGTTCCTCGTAGTAGCGGATTTCCTTGCGCGCCAGCTTTTGCTGAATCCACGCGGCCAGCGCTGCGTTCTTCTCTTCGATGGTGGTGGGCGCGGCCAGTTCCGCCAACGGGTAGTCCAGACGCAGCGCCCGGCCGCAGATCACGTGCCGGGTGATGCCGGGAGGCAGCAGCACCCCCTGCCGGGCGAGGGCTTGCAGTTCCACCGGCTCGATGCGGGGAAAGACCACCAGCGCGGTCACCGCCTGATAGTAGTCCAGCACTTCCTCGGGCCGGTCGGTGTTGGCGCGGTACAGCCGGGCGCTGTTCTTGTAGGTGTTCACCAGCGCGTTCAGCAGGTGCGTCCGGGCTGGCAAGCCGTGGGGTTCGGGGTGCGCCGCGAGTACGCCGCCGTCTGCAAACGCCAGAAAAGCCAGGATGTCGCGCCGTGCCAGTCTGGCGCGGGCGTCTAGCAGCGTGGATTCCTCCAGCCGCAGGCCGTCGGTGGCGTCAATGCGCCGCCGCAGTTCGTCGGGGTCCATCTCGCAGACTACGTGGTTCCATGTGGAAAGCTGCACGCCGGGCGAGTCGTACTGCACAATCTGCGCCAGCACGGCGCGCAGGCCCAACTGCATCAAGGCGGTGGTGCGATTGGCGCCATCGAGCACGACGTAGCGCTGCTCGTGGCCGTCGGCCGGCGCGCGGTACAGCGGGGCCACCAGTGGCGGGTTGCGCAGCACGGCCTCCACTTGCAGTCGTTGCACCAGCGGGCCGGAGCGCTGCATGTCCATGTACTCGTGCAGCACCAGACTGCGCGAGGGCACAATCTGCAGCGTGGGCATTTCGGGGGTGACGGTCTTGAGCAGAGTCGTCATAGGCGGAGGAGGGAGTGGGGAGTGGTGAGTGGGGATTGG
>CAYZNA010000348.1:1784-4225 GCA_964478665.1 uncultured Anaerolineales bacterium | reverse complement strand
CGGCGCGATTGCCGATTACTCGCACCTGCGCAAACAACTGCTGACCTTCTTCAGCACCCTGGGCGCGCTGGCGACGCTCCTGATGTTCTTCATCGGCCCCGGCGGTTACTGGCTGGGCGGCCTCCTCTTCATCCTGGCCAACGTGGCCTTTGGGGCCAGCATGGTGTTCTACAACGCCTATCTGCCCAGCATCGCCAGCGAAGATCGGCGCGATCACGTCTCGGCGGCGGGGTTTGCGATGGGTTATCTCGGCGGCGGATTGCTCCTGCTGCTCAACCTGGTGATGTATCTCTTCAAGGACAATCTCGGGCTGGACACGGCCATGGTCGCGCGCCTCAGCCTGGCTTCGGCGGGCGTGTGGTGGCTGGGGTTTTCTTTCTTCACTTTCACGACGCTGCGCCCCCGCCATGCCGTGCGGCCTCTGCCCGCGGGCGAGACATACTTTTCCATCGGCTTCAAGCAGTTGGCTACCCTGCTGGAGCTGCCCACACCGGTCGTCACGGTCTTGATGCTGCTCCCCCTGGTCGTCCCGGTGCTGATGTTCCTGCAGATAGATATCCGGCTGGCCTTGCTGCCGGCCCTCGGCCCGATTGCCGTACTGGTCATGTTCATGGTGCGCAAATACCGCGTCCTGCCTGAAGCGGTCAAATACCTGGCGGCCTACCTGCTCTATAACGACGGCATCCAGACCGTAATCGCCGTCTCGGCCATCTTCGCTGCGCAGGAGCTTGGCATGTCGGCGACGAACCGCATCCTGGTGATTTTGATGATCCAGTTCGTGGCCTTCGGCGGCGCGTATGGCTTCAGTTGGCTCGCGCGCCGCAGGGGGACCCGGAATGCGATCCTGTTCAGCCTGGTGATCTGGAGCGTGGTCGTTATCTATGCCTGGGCCGGGATGAAGAGCACGGCGCAGGTGCTCGGCATGGCGCAGCGGGAACTGGAATTCTGGATTCTGGGGTTCGTGGTTGCGCTGATCCTGGGCGGCAGCCAGGCGCTCAGCCGCAGCCTGTTCGCGCAGATGATCCCCAAGGATCAAGAGGCCGAGTTCTTCAGCTTCTACGAGATCAGCGAGCGCGGCACGTCCTGGTTGGGCACGTTTATCTTCGGAGTGGTCAATCAACAGTTTGGGAGCCTGCGGCTGGGCATCCTCTCGCTTATCTTTTTCTTCGTATTCGGGCTGGCGCTGCTGCCGCTCGTCAACGTGCCCAGGGCGATGGAGCAGGGCAAGCAGGCGTCGAAGGTCACGGCATAAAGTTAGACAAAATTCCCTCCCCCATTTACAATCCCCCGTATGACCCTCGAAGACGGCGCCCTGCTTTACGAGCGCTACCGGATTGAGCGCGTCCTCGGCCACGGCGGCATGGGCGCCGTCTATCTGGCGACGGACGAAAGCCTGGGCCTCCAGTGCGCCGTCAAGGAAAATCTCAGCCTTTCTCCCGAAGCGGAAAGGCAATTCAAACGGGAGGCCACGCTGCTGGCTTCCCTGCGGCATCACAACCTGCCGCGCGTTACCAATCACTTCGTCCTGGGCAACCAGCAGTATCTGGTCATGGATTTCGTGGAGGGCGAGGATCTCAAGGAGCGCCTGGCGCGCGAGGGGCCTTTGCCGGAAGTGGACGCGCTCCTGTGGGCCGCGCAAATCTGCGAGGCGCTCACTTACCTGCACGAATTGAACCCGCCAGTGATCCATCGCGACATCAAACCGGCCAACATCAAGGTGACGGCAGACGGCGAGGTGATGCTGGTGGACTTTGGCATCGCCAAGGCGGCGGGGGCCGGGCAGAAGACAACCACGGGCGCTGTGGCCCTCACGCCCGGCTTTGCTCCGCCCGAACAGTACGGGATGGGCCGCACTGATCCCCGCACCGACCAATATGCCTTCGCCGCGACGCTCTACAATTTGCTCACCGGTCAACCCCCGCCGGACAGCATGGAGCGGCTGCTCGGCAATCAGGCCTTGATACCGCCCCAGCAACTGCGCCCCGACCTGTCGCCGGAGGTCGGCGCCGCCCTCATGCGCGCGCTCGAACTCAAGCCCGACGATCGTTTCGCCAACATGGCCGCGTTCAAAGCGGCGCTGTTCGGCCAGATGCCGGCCGTTTCGCCGACCGTGCCGGCCGTTTCCGTTCAGCCCACCGTGATGCAACCGCCGGCGGCGACAGTCGCGGCCTCTCACCCCACCGCGGCGGCGCAGCCGGCCGAGACCGTGGCCGCGGCCCCGCCCACGGTCGTTGCTCCACGTTCTGGCCGGCCGGGGTGGCTCATTCCCGCCGGCATCGGCGGCGCTGTGATTGTGATTGGGGCGATTGTGTTTGGGCTCCTGGCGCTGCCGGGACTCGTGGCCGCGCGGGCGACGGCCACGCCTACTCTCACGGCGGCCCAGACCCAGGTGACCGCGCCCGTGGCGACCGGGCTGAGGAGGAGGACGCCGATCAACTCCC
>CAYZNA010000348.1:0-1774 GCA_964478665.1 uncultured Anaerolineales bacterium | reverse complement strand
GACTGCGGCGGTGGCGGGCGGGACTCCGAGGCTGACGAGCCCTGTTTTTTTTAAGGATACGGCGCCCACCGAGACCCCGACGCCTGAGCCGCTCCCCACCGACACTCCCACGCCCGAGCCAACCCTCACCCCCACGGCGACGGCCCCCCCCATCGGCGGCGGAGGGCGCATCGCGTTCATCAGCAACCGCGACGGCCAGCACTATCAGATTTACACCGTGAACCCGGACGGAAGTGACGTTCAGCAATTGACAACCGACGAGCGCGACAAGTGGTCGCCGACTTGGAAGTTGGGTAAGCTCGGGGCCCTGACCGGCACCCAGTTGGCGTGGAGCCCGGATGGCGCCCAATTGCTCTACGTGGCGGAGGGCGCCCCGGGCAGTGGCCTGGACCTATGGATCATCAATGCGGATGGCGCCAACCCGATCAACCTCACCGCGGCCACTCGCGCCGGCCAGGCCTCCGGGGACGACTTCCAACCGGCGTGGTGCTCAGAAGGCTGGATTGCTTTCACTTCCACCCGGGTAAACAACATCCCGCAGATTTTCTTTATGCGGCTGGAAGACCGTAATCAGCGCAACTTCAGCGCCATACATTCCAGCCCGATCGAATATAACGTGACCTGGTTCCCCGATTGCAAGCGGCTGCTGCTGGTCACGACGCAGAACGGCGTGCCGGAGTTGTGGCGCGTTTTCCCATTCAAGCAGACCTATGCGACGTTGTGGGGAACCTTTCCGCCTTTTGATCAGCAGAGCTACCGCGTATTCCTCAGCGACAAGGCCGGTTACAACGCGGCCGTGGCAGACCCCGCTATTTCCCCCGACGGGCAGTTTGTGGCCTATACCCGCCAGGCGCCAGATGGCAATGAGATTGTCGTGACCACCGTCAGCGACAGCCAACTCACGATGAACATCCAGCAGGTCACGACCACCCATAGCAACTCCAACCCCCACTGGAGCCCGGACGGCAAATATCTGGTGTTTGTCTCCAAGCGCGACGGCAACCCCGAGATTTATCGGATGCTCGTCGGCGGCCAGGAGCAAACCAATCTGACGAACAACGCCGCGATTGACACCGACCCCGTGTGGCAGCCGGCGCCTGCGCCGTAATAAAGTGTGGGGGGTAAGTGCTCAGGCCTCTCTGCTCCCTGCGCCGTCCTCGGCGCAGGCCACGCACCGCCGAGGACGGCGGGCTGAGCAATTATTGTGGAGGTAAGGGGGTCTGGCGAATCAAAAACCCCGCCGCGATTGCGACGGGGTTTTTCGTGTCTGCGGTAAGAGGGTCTTTAGATCTTGACGACGTTGGCGGCCTGCAAGCCCTTGGGGCCTTTCTGGATGGAGAACTCCACCTTCTGGCCCTCTTCGAGGTTGCGGTAGCCTTCGCCCTGGATGGCGGAGAAGTGGACGAAAACGTCGTCTCCACCTTCGCGGGCGATGAAGCCGTAGCCCTTGCTGCCGTTGAACCACTTGACCGTGCCGACGATGCGCTCAGACATTGTATTTGCCTCCTTCTGGCAAAAAGAGAATGGGTTTTAGGCGCTTTGTTTGTTCCATCGGAGCGGTCAACACAAAACGGCCCGCGCGGGTAAGCCACGAGCCGTCCGTTTTCCTACTTCCAACGAGAACTTACTGGCATCCTACTGGACGAAACTATAACCGGTAACAGAAATTCAGTCAAGTAGGAATTCCAGAATTCAGGCTGCATTTCACGGTCTCCCCTTCCGCAGGGCTGATTTTCACCGCCTTCTCAACTTCCTGCCCCCGTGGTATTATGTT
>CAYZNA010000347.1:0-4232 GCA_964478665.1 uncultured Anaerolineales bacterium | reverse complement strand
CAATCCCCAATCCGCAATCCGCAATCCCCAATCCGCAATCCGCAATCCCCAATCCGCAATCCGCAATCCCCAATCCCCAATTCCTGGTGGCCTCGCGCGCGCACCACGCCGACGTGGGCGGCATGTCCCCCGGCTCCATGCCGCTCTCCACCGAGGTGTATCAGGAGGGGTTGATCCTGCCGCCGGTCAGGCTGGCCGAGGCCGGCCGCCGCAACGAGGCGGTATGGCAGATCATCCTGCGCAACGTGCGCACCCCGGAGGAGCGCCGGGGCGACCTTGCCGCGCAACTGGCCGCGCATCAAATCGGCGCCAACCGGCTGGGCGAGATCGTGACTCGCTATGGCCTGGCCGAAACCCTGAGCCATGCCGGCGGCCTGATTGCCTACGCCGAGCGGCTGGCGCGGGCCGCCATCGCCGCGATCCCGGATGGCGAGTACACTTTCACCGACGTGCTGGACGACGACGGCGCGCTGGCGCCCGATGCGGTCAGGCCTCTTATTAAGGGAAGCAATCAGGACATCCCCATCTGTGTAACAATTCGGGTAGCCGGCGAACAACTCACGGTAGACTTCAGCGGCACAGCGCCGGCGGTAGCCGGCAACCTCAACGCGGTGCGCGCCATTGCCGAGAGCGCGGTGATGTACGCCTTGCGCTGCGTGGCCGGGGCAGGTGTGCCGATGAACGCCGGGGTGTTCGCGCCGGTGGAAATTCGGGTGCCGTCCGGCAGCCTGCTCGATCCCCACCCGCCGCACGCCGTGGCGGCCGGCAACGTGGAGACCTCGCAGCGCATTGTGGACGTGCTGTTCGGCGCGCTGGCTGCGGCGCTGCCAGAAACCATCCCGGCTGCCAGCCAGGGCACCATGAATAACCTGACCTTCGGCGGGCAGGACCCGGTCCGGGGGCAGGCGTTTGCCTATTACGAGACCATGGGCGGGGGCGCGGGCGCCGGTCCCGGCGCAGAGGGGGCCAGCGGGGTACACGTCCACATGAGCAACACGCGCAACACCCCGGTGGAGGCGCTGGAGTATGCTTATCCGCTGCGGGTGGAGCAATACTGCCTGCGGCGCGGCTCCGGCGGGGCGGGGCGGCATCGCGGCGGCGAGGGGCTGCGGCGCGACATCCGTTTTCTGGCGCCGGTGCAGGTGACGGTGCTCTCCGAGCGGCGGCGACACGCGCCGTGGGGACTGGCCGGCGGCGGGCCGGGGGCGCCCGGTCGCAACCTGCTGCTGCGGAACGGTGAGGAGATCGAACTACCGGGCAAGTTCACCCGCCGGCTGGAGGCCGGGGAGGTATTGAGCATCCGGTCGCCAGGCGGGGGCGGCTGGGGAGCAGCGCAATGAGCAACTTCCAGATCGTTGAGTCGGCCCTTGCGTTCGCCGCCCGCGCCCACGACGGCCACCGCCGCAAGAGCACCGATACGCCCTACATCATCCATCCGGTGGGGGTGGCGCTGCTGCTGCAAAGCCTGGGCGCCGGGCCGGAGGTGGTGGCCGCCGGCCTGCTGCACGACACGGTAGAGGATACCGACGTCACGCTGGCAGAACTGCGCGCCCGCTTTGGCCCACGGGTGGCGGCCATAGTGGAGGGCTGTTCCGAGCCGGACAAGCGCTGGCCGTGGCAGCAGCGCAAACAATACACCATTGACTCGCTGCGCGAGGCCTCGCTGGAGGTGAAACTGGTGTCCGCCGCCGACAAACTCAACAACCTGCGCGCCATCCGCACGGAGTGGGAGGCCATGGGCGAGGCGGTATGGGACCGATTTCACGAGGGCCGCGAGCAACAGGAGTGGTACTACCGCAACGTGAGCGCCAGCCTGAACTCCGGCCCGCACAGCCTGGCGGATCATCCATTGGGCCGGACGCTGGCGGACGAAGTGGCCGCCTTTTTCGGAGAATAACGGAGAATGGTATGGAAGTTGCCCTGATCCCGGTCCCATTTGCGCAGGATGAGTACAACGTCGGCGTGGGCCGGGCGCCGGCGGCGTTCGAGGCCGCCGGGCTGCTCGAGCGCCTGCGGGAGCGCGAAATCCGGGTCCGGGCCGAGGCCTCGCCTCCCGGCGAGCCGGGCGGCGGGGGGCGAGTGGAACGGCTGGGCCGGCTGGGGCTGGGGGTCGCAGATCTGGTGGCCGGGGCGCGGGCGCGCGGCGCGCTGCCCGTGGTCCTGGGCGGGGACTGCATCAACGCCATCGGCGTGGTTGCCGGGCTGCGGCGCGCACTGTCCGGCAACGCAGGGCAGGCAGATTTCGGCGTAGCCTGGTTCGACGCTCACGGCGACTTCAACACACCGGAAACTACGCTCTCCGGCTATCTGGGGGGCATGCCGCTGGCGGCGAGCTGCGGTCACGGACTGGAAAAGCTGCGCGAGATGGTCGGCCTGTTTCAGCCGGCGAGCGAGGAACACGTGCTGATGCTGGGCGTGCGCGATCTGGACCCACCGGAAAAGGCCCTGCTGGACAGCACGCCGATCACCTACCTATCGCCGTCCGAGGTACGGGCGGGCAAGGCGCCGGTGGCAGCAGCGCATCACTTTGCGGGCGTGGGCGGCATCTACCTGCACTTTGACATTGACGCGCTTGACACGGCGGAGGCTCCTGGCGTGCACTACCCGGCCCCGGGCGGCCTGTCCTCGACGGAGGCCCTCGCCGCTGCGCGCGACGTGCTCCGGCGGGCGGCGTTGCTGGCGCTCACGCTCTCCGCCCCGGACCCGCAGCTTGACCCGCAGGGCAAGTCGGTGAGCACCGCTATCAAGCTGCTGGTGGAGATTCTGGCCGCGGCCGGGTGAGGGGTCTTTTGCTTGACACCGGTGCAGTTCGCCAGTAGCATTCCCAACCTCAGCGCACATGCAACGGAGGCAAGATGGCAGACCTGATTCACTTTAGCGACAACACCTTTGAGAGTGAGGTACTACAGGCCAGCGGCCCGGTACTGGTGGACTTCACCGCCACATGGTGCGGGCCGTGTCACATGCTGGCGCCAATTGTGGAGCAACTGGCGCAGGAATGGGCCGGGAAGGTGAAGGTGGGCAAGCTGGATATTGACGAAAACGTGGGCACTACCATGCAATACCAGGTGATGGGCGTGCCCACCCTGATCCTGTTCGTTGACGGCCAGGCCAGAGAACGGCTGGTGGGCTACATGCCCAAAGACCGGATCGTCTCCCGGCTCAGGCCACACCTGCTCTGAGGCGATCTTCCACTCATCCGCCCTCGTGCACTCCCAGGGCAAGAATCACGGCAGTCTGGTTGTGAAAACGGGCCTCGCAGGCGATGATATCCTCGCCCAGCGGGGCCTGCTCGCCGTAGGTGTAAAAGCCGATCAGCGGCACATCTTCCCCCAGCACCTCGCGAATAGCCCGGATTTCCTCGTCTGCCCGGCGCCCTAACAGCTTTTTACGGGCGATGCAGTTGAAAATGATGGCCGCTTTCGGCCTGGCCCCGGCCAGCGCCTCCAGCGCCTGGGAGGCCGCGTGGCGGGCGGCCTCCACCGCCTGATCGTTGGAGCCGATCATCAGGCGCACCGGGGTCCCCTGGGGAATCTCGGCCGCACACACAATCGAGCCGTCTTCCTCCACCCGCAGTGGGTCGCGGATCAAGTATTCGTTTGCGCCCTCACCGGGAATGCCCAGCGGGTAAACCAGTGCCATGCGGGCCAGCGGTTCCCGGCGCAGCTCCTCGGCATCTTTGCCAAAGTAGTCCTCGTAGATGCTGACCGCCGGGCGGCCATCCAGCTCGTACAGCCGCGCGCCCTCGGCGCGGGTCACCGTGCGGTGTTGGCCGAGCGGCTGCCAGCCGTGGCGCACACCGATACCCAGGTTCAGCTTCCCGGCAAACAGCACGCCGGGTACCGCCCCGGATAGCACCTTGCGGTTATAGAGCTGATAGGTCTTCTCAAAGAGATAATCGTCGCCGGCCGAGCCGCCCACTATCGGGAAGGCGGCGCCCAGCTCATCCTGAACGCCGCGCACGATGTCGGCGCCGTTGCCGGCCAGCCCGTCGGGCAAGATCATCAGCGCCCGCGCGGTTTCCGGCTTGCCGCCGGCCAGCACTGCCCGCGCCACTCTGCGCCCGGCCTCGCGCGCGTCCTCGGCAATCCCCTCCCCCAGGCCCAGCCGGAAGACCAGATCGGTCCCGGCCAGGGCCATCACCGCCACCGAGCGCTCGGCAGAGCCGCGAGCGGTAATCTCCCCGGCTGTGGAGCACCCCTCGACCGCGCTGTCCCCCACCACCGAGGCGA
>CAYZNA010000346.1:3933-4241 GCA_964478665.1 uncultured Anaerolineales bacterium | reverse complement strand
CGTAGCCGCTTCAACAGGCGATACTCGCCGATCCATTCCATGAACGGCAGCGTCTCTTCCAGTTCGTCGTTTTCGTAACGCTCAAGAAACAGGGTGGAGACCATGCCAAAACGGGTCTCGTACTCCCGAAGCCGCTGCTCGGTCCGGCGGATACCGGCGTCCAGCAAACGCAGTTCGTTGCGGAGTGCGCCTTCAACCAGCGGTTGAAGCGGATGGACGTGAGACGAGGTAAGAGTCAGTGTGTTCATGGGCGGAATCCATCGCCGGGTCCACTCCGGGCAATTGTACTACAGTCGCCCAGGCTATTG
>CAYZNA010000346.1:0-3923 GCA_964478665.1 uncultured Anaerolineales bacterium | reverse complement strand
CCCCCCGACAGCACAAACCGGATCACCATCGAATTGGTCAGCGCCTCCAGCGGGGCGCGGTCATCGGTGAACACGATGGTGGAGGCCGGGGTCGGCTGCAAGTTGAGGATGGCGCGGCCCAGCGCATCCTGCAGCAGCGGGTGGACGGCCGGGTCAGCGCGCAGGCGGGCGTAGTTGTCAGCCAGGTTGGTAACGGCGGTGGGCTGCACGGTGGCGACGAGGATGCTGTTGAAGGTCTGCGGCACGTCAATCACGTACACGGAGGGGAACACGGCGCTGAGCGTGCCGGCCATCGCCTCAATCAGCCGACGGTCGCCTTCCGTGCGCCCGACGTTGATGACCAGCGTGCCGTCGCCGGTCAGGTGGGCGCGCACCTCGGCTAAGAACTCGCGCGTTGTCAGGTGCCACGGGATGTACGGCAGACGGTAGGCGTCCACCCCCACCACGTCGTAGCGGCGCGGGCTGTGGCTCAGCCCCCAGCGGCCATCTACCGCGTGCACCGCCACGTTCGGCTCGTTCATGGCAAAGAAGCGCCGCCCGACCTCCACTATCTCCGGGTCAATCTCAAAGTCGTCTATCGGAATCGGGCCGAAGACCGCCGTGTACTGCTTTGAAATGGTCCCCGCCGCCGAGCCGACCAGCGCCATGCTGCCCACCTGCACCGGAGGCGGGTTGAAGAACTTCGCCACCAGAAAGTAGTCCCACGTGCCGAACGTGACCAGCGTGTTCGGGTTGTACATGGAGTGGATGCCCTGCCCCTCGTTGAGCAGCAGGTAGCGCGTGCCTTCTTTTTCCACCACCTGAATGTAATTGTAGGCCGACTCCTTTTCGTACAACTGCCCGGCGGTGGCTTTGAGCGGGCCGCGCAGCGCCAGCCACGCCAGCAGCGCCAGCGCCAGCGGCATCCACAGCGCCCGCAGCGCCCTGCGCGGTTCGGCCCGGTACAGCCCGGCCAGCGCCACCACCAGAAGCAGGCCCGAAAACAGCAGAAACGTCCGCGCCGTGCCGATGGCCGGGATCAGCCACAGAGCCGGGGTGAAGGTGCCGATGATCGAGCCGAGAGTGGAGAGGGCGTACATCTGCCCGGCGGTGCGGCCCGCTTGCGCCGGGTCGGTGAGGGCCAGCCGGATGGCAAACGGGGAGACGCAGCCCAGCAGTGTCACCGGGACGGAGAACAGCACCAGCACGCCGAGGAACGAGCCAACCATCACCGCCGCGTTCAGGCTTTCCACTGCCGCAGCGGCGAAGCGCAGCGCCGGTCGGGCAACCAGCGGGGCCAGCCCGGCAGTGAACGCGCCCCACGCCAGCAGGCCGTAGAAGGTAGCCGGGTAGGGGGAGCGGTCGGCCCAGCGCCCGCCGAGGAAGTAGCCGGCGGTCAGGTAGAGCAGAATCAGGCCGATGATGTTGGCCCAGACCAGGTTGCTGGCGCCGAACACGTTGCCCAGCAGGCGCGAGGCGGACATCTCCACCGCCAGGGTGGTCATGCCGGAGGCGAACACGGCAAGCAGCAAGAAGCGGTTGCGGGGTTGAGGGATGGGCATAGTCTGGCCGGCCTCGCCGGGGCGGCGAGGAAGATGTGCATTATACCCTGCTATAATTCGCGCTGCGCCCGCGTGAGAGCGAAGCCACCCAAACCCTGAGGGTCTCCGAGACCCTCAGGGTTTATCCTGTAAAATGTGCCGCAATTGCGCGAAGCGGGGTGCGCGACGGTTGCCGCGTACCCCGCTTCGCGCAATTGCGGAGATTCTTTTCCCCTATGACCATACACACTTCCGATCTGCCGCGCTACCACCGCCGCAACTGGCTGGGGTATTTCGGCGACTATGTCTTTTTCGGCCTCGGCCTGACCTTCGCCAGCACCGCCACCGTGCTGCCAGCCCTGGCCGCGCAGTTGACCACCAGCAAGGTGCTGATCGGCGCGGTCAGCGCGGTGTGGACCGGCGGCTGGCTGCTGCCCCAACTGTTCGCCGCCAACTTCGTCAGCAGCCGCAAGCGCAAATTGCCCATCGTGATGAAGGGCGGTTGGATTGGCCGGCCCATCATGCTGCTGTTCCCCGTCTATCTGGCGCTGGTCGGGACCCGCCACCCGGCGCTGACCCTGCTGTTGCTGCTGCTGAGCATTGCCTTCTTCGCCGCCACCGACGCCGTGGTCGCCATCGCGTGGTTCGACATGCTGGGCAAGACGCTGGAGGCGCGGGGGCGCGGGCGGCTGATCGGGGTCGGGCAGGTGGTCAACGGGGTGCTGGCCATCGGGGCCGGGGCGCTCATCGCCCGGCTGCTCGGTTCCGCCGGGCCGGGTTTCCCGCTCAACTACGCCATCATTCTCGGGCTGGCCGGGCTGTGCTTCATGGCCTCGCTGTGGTCCATGTACCTGCTGGTGGAGCCGCACGAGGACGCGCCCGAGCACAGCGGCAGCCTGCGCGAGTACCTGCCGCGCCTGGCCGCGCTGCTGCGGGCCGACCGCAACCTCGCCCGGCTGAATCTGATTCGTCTGCTGGTGGGGGCCGGCGCGATGGCCGTACCGTTCTACGCCCTGTTCGCCGTGCGCGCCGCCGGAGTGGGCGAGGCGCGCATCGGCGTGTTCGCCACCGCCCAGACCATCGGCACGGCGCTGGCCGGGCTGGTGTTTGGCCCGCTGGCCGAGCGGCGCGGCAGCCAGCGCGTGATTCAGGCCGTGGCCGCCAGCAACGTGCTCGTGCCGCTGCTGGCCCTCACCCTGCCGCTGCTCTTCTCCGGCGTGCGGCTGGAGTGGCTGTATCCGCTGATCTTCGTCCTGCTGGGGATGGGCGATGGGGCAGCCATGCTGGGCTACTTCAACTACGTGCTGGAGATTGCCCCGCCCGGCGAGCGCCCGGCCTACATGGGCCTGACCAACACTTTCAGCGGTGTGCTGCTGGTCGCCCCGCTGCTGGGCGGCTGGATTCTGGAGCGCAGTTCGTACGGGACGGTGTTCGCGCTGGCGGCGGCGCTGGCGTTGAGCGGCGCGCTGCTTTCGCTCACCCTGCACGACCCGCGCAAGCGCTGATTCCCAGACCTCGCGGGTCTGTGAGACCCGCGAGGTCTTCGCTTCCCGCCCGCGCCCGCTTGCCCTCCCCGTGCGTTTCGCCTACAATCCCCGCGCTGGCTGGCAAGATAAAGGCAAGTAAGCCCATGAAAACATTGGTAGAAATCCGTCTCCAACTCTCCCTCGGCCAGTTCGATTTCAGCCGCCACGCCTTCAAACGCGCTGTCGTGCGCAACATCAGCGAACTGGAAATCCGGCAGGCCGGAGACAATGCTACAATCATCGAAGACTATCCCGACGACAAGTACTCTCCCAGCTGTTTGCTGTTGGGCTTCACCCAGGACGGGCGTCCGCTGCACCTGCAAGTATCGTATGCGGATACGGACCTCGTTCGGATCGTCACCCTGTACGAACCGGATGAAGACGAATGGATAGACTACTCTCGCAGGAGGTAACCATGTTTCGCTGTCACGTCTGCGGCTCCATCGAGGCCCGGAAGGAATTGGTCAGTGAAGTATTCCAAATTGACGGCCAGATGATTCTGGTGGAACGCATTCCGGCGGCCGTGTGCGCCCGCTGCGGCGAAGCCATCTTCAGCCGCGAAACCACCGAGTCCGTGCGGAAACTGGTACACGGGGCCGCCCATCCGCTCCGCTCGGTGCAAATGGATGTCTTTGCGCTGGCATAACCTTCACGTACTGGCGCAGCGGCAACGGATTTCCAACGGATGGTACGGATCACGCCCGCCTATCTGTTGCATCCGGTAAATAGTCCGTTGCCGACCCGCTCCGCTTGCCCGCGCCGCGCGTCTGGCCGGCATGGCCGCCAGACCTAGCGGGTCTGCGAGACCCGCGAGGTCTTTACACCCCGTCCACGCCCCCAACGCGCGCAGTTGACAAGTAGCGCAAGCAGTGGTAGG
>CAYZNA010000345.1:620-4283 GCA_964478665.1 uncultured Anaerolineales bacterium | reverse complement strand
GACCCGGTGCGGTCGCCCGACCCGGTGCGGTCGCCCGACCCGGTGCGGTCGCCCGGCCCGGTGCGGTCGCCCGACCCGGTGCGGTCGCCCGGCCCGGTGTGGTCGCCCGGCCCGGTGCGGTCGCCCGGCCCGGTGTGGTCGCCCGGGTCCGCGTGCTCGCCCGGCGCCGGAGCGCCGGGGCGCGGGTCGGCCGCGGCAGGCTGGAGGTAGGCGGAAATGGTCGCATCGTAGCGGGCGGTCAGGGCAAAGCCCTTCACCGCCAGCCGCCGGCGCGTTTCGTCGCTCACGCCGCCGGCCCGCAGTTCGGCCAGGGCAGCCGGGTAATCGGCCGGGTCGCACAGCAGCGTCACCCGCTGGTGGTTTTTGGCCGCGGCGCGGATCAGCGCCACCCCGCCGATGTCAATGTTTTCGATGGCCTCGGCCAGCGCGACTCCCGGCCTCGCCACGGTTTGCTCGAAGGGATACAGGTTGACCGCCACAAGGTCGAGGTAATCCCAGCCGAGGGCGTGGAGTTGGCTGCCGTCTTCGACGGTGGGCCGGGCCAGCAACCCGCCGTGGACCGCCGGGTGCAGCGTCTTCACCCGCCCGCCGAGGATCTCGGGCGAGCCGGTGTAATCGGCCACTTCGGTGACGGGCAGGGCGGCCTGGCGCAGGGCGCGGGCGGTGCCGCCGGAGGCCAGCAGTCGCCAGCCCTGGGCGTGCAACCCGCGAGCGAACTCGATCAGGCCGGTTTTGTCGTGGACGGAGAGGATCGCAGTGGGCATGGGGATGCTGCCGGTTCCGCCTTCACGTAGTGCTCCACTTGAATCGCCAGTCGGCGGGCCGGTTTGGTTGCGAGCCAGAATATAGCGCGGTCGGCCCGGGCTGTCAACGGACACCCGCTGTAGCCGGGCCAGGGCGCAGACAGGCGGGAGGGGGTATAATTCCCCCATGCGCTTCTTCAACACCGCCGGGCCGGTGCGCTGCGAATATCACTACTGCCTGCCGCCGCTGGAGCGGCTGGAGCTGGCCGAAGTGCTGATGCTGATTGACCAGCAGAAGTACTTTGTGCTGCACGCCCCGCGCCAGACCGGCAAGACCACCTTCCTGCTGGCGCTGATGGAGCACCTCAACCGCCAGGGGCGCCACCGCTGCCTGTACGTGAACGTGGAAGCGGCCCAGGCAGCGCGCGAGGACGTGGCCGCGGCCGCACGAGCAATTCTGGGCGAGATCGCTTCGCGGGCGAAGTCCTTGTTGGGCGACCTGCACCCCGAGACCATCTGGCAGGATGTGTTCGCGCAAAGCGGCGAATACGGCGCCCTCAACGAGCTGCTCACGCGCTGGGCCGAGGCCAGCCCGCAGCCGCTGGTGCTGCTGATAGACGAGATTGACACCCTGGTCGGCGACACCCTGATCTCGGTCCTGCGCCAGTTGCGCGCCGGGTACGACAAACGCCCGCGCTCTTTCCCCCAGAGCGTGATCCTGTGCGGGGTGCGCGACGTGCGCGACTACCGCCTGCGCACCGACGAGGGCAAGCCTCTGATCACCGGCGGCAGCGCCTTCAATATCAAAGCCGAGTCGCTGCGCCTGGGCGACTTCATTCAGAGCGAGGTCGAAAGCCTGTACGCCCAGCACACCGCCGAGACCGGGCAGGCCTTTCAGCCGGGGGCGCTGGAGCAGGTCTGGCGCCTGACGCGCGGCCAGCCGTGGCTGGTCAACGCCCTCGGTTACGAGACCTGTTTCAAGATGAAGCCCGGGCGGGATCGCTCGCAGCCCATCACCGCCGCCGCGATGCTGGAGGCGAAGGAGCAGCTCATCCTGCGGCGGGAGACCCATCTGGATCAACTGGCAGACAAGCTGAAAGAGGCCCGCGTGCGGCGGGTGATCCAGCCCCTGCTGAGCGGGGACGGGGCGCCGCAGCATCTGCCCACCGACGACATGCAGTACGTGCGCGACCTGGGGCTGATCCGCACCGAGGGCGGCCAGTTGCAGATCGCCAACCCGATTTATCAGGAGGTGATCCCGCGCGAGTTGACCTACACCACCCAGTTGGTGATTGCCCAGGAACCGTCGTGGTACGTGCGCCCCGACGGGCGGCTGGACATGGTCAA
Source organism: uncultured Anaerolineales bacterium (assembly GCA_964478665.1). Taxonomy (GTDB): domain Bacteria; phylum Chloroflexota; class Anaerolineae; order Anaerolineales; family CAYZNA01; genus CAYZNA01. Next base: position 2,193 of record CAYZNA010000345.1, on the reverse strand, counting down.
ACTGCTCTCGGCCTTTCAGCAGTTTTTCCGCCAGCACTCCGAGCACTGGGTGGAGCGGTTCGAGTACAAGGAATCGGGGCCACAACTGCTGCTGCAGGCTTTCCTCCAGCGTATTGTGAATAGCGGGGGCCGGGTGGAGCGGGAGTACGGGCTGGGGCGCAAGCGGACGGACCTGCTGGTGATCTGGCCGGTGGGGGCAGAGGGGGGTGGGCCGGAAGCGGTGCAGCGGGCGGTAATCGAGTTGAAGATGGTGGCCGGATCGGTCGGGCACACGATAGCCGAGGGGCTGGAGCAGACGGCAGAGTACATGGACCGCTGCGGGGCGGAGGAGGGCCATCTGGTGGTCTTCGACCGCGAGCCGGGAAAAGCGTGGGCGGAGAAGTTATTCGTCCGGGAGGAAGCTGTGGGCGAGCGGACGATCAAAGTCTGGGGGATGTAGCAGCGGTCCGCCATGCTTCTAGAACCCCACAGAAAGAGCCGATCCCGTCGTCGCTGGCGCTGGCTGCTGGCCGGCTTGATCGGTCTGATCGGGCTGCTGCTGGCAGCTCTTGTTGTTTACCGCATCCCGGCGGTCAACAACCGCCTGTACTGGCGCCTGGAGATTCTCAAAGGCGCCGTGCTGCGCGCCCTGCACCCCGGCGACACCGTGCCGGCGGCGCAGGCCAGCGCCCCCGACGAGACGCCGCTCGCCAGCCCGGTCCCGCTCGACGACACCACCGCCCGCGAGGGCGCCGCCCTCCCGGTCACGCCGCCGGCGCCGACCCCGCCGCCCCGCGAAGCGACGAGCGGCTCGCCGCTTCCTTCCCTCACCCCACCGTACACGCTGGTGGACCCGCCGGAAGCGGTCACGCTCAAGTCCCCGAAGTGGGAAAAGCAGGGCTGGAACAACTGTGGCCCCACCACCCTGTCCATGGATCTGCGCTATTGGGGCTGGCCGGGCAACCAAGAAGACGTGGCCGGCGTGCTCAAGCCCTCCCGGCTGGATAAAAACGTGCGCTGGGATGAGCTGGTGTATTACGTCAAGACCCAGGCCGGCTGGCTGGACGCCACCTTTCGCGTGGGCGGCACGGTGGAACTGGTAAAGACATTCGTCGCCAACGGCTACCCGGTGATTCTGGAGAAGGGCTTCGTGATCGAAGAGGGCAACACCGGCTGGACCGGCCACTACAATCTGGTTACCGGCTACGACGACCGGGCCGGCGTGTGGATCGCCCAGGACTCGTGGAAGGGCGCGAACCAGATCGTCCCCTACGCCGACATGAACGCCGACTGGCAGGCTTTCAACTATCTGTTCATTCTGGTCTACCCGGCGGGGGACAAAGACAAAATCGCCTATATGCTGGGCGACTACGCCGACGAGGCCGGCAGCCGCCGCCGCGCGCTGGAGATCTCCGAGCGCGAAACGCAAGACGACCCGGACAACGCCTTCGCCTGGATGAACCTGGGCAACAACCTGACCTATTTCAACCGCTTCGCGCCGGCCGCGCCGGCCTTTGACCGGGCGCGGGCCATTGGCCTGCCCTACCGCATCCTGTGGTACCAGTTCAGCCCCTACCGCGCTTACTACAACCTG
>CAYZNA010000345.1:0-610 GCA_964478665.1 uncultured Anaerolineales bacterium | reverse complement strand
GACCTCCTACACCCTGCAAACCGGCGGGATAGCCCTGACCACCGCCACGCTGGAAAAAGCCGACAATCTGGAAGAGAACTACTTCTGGCGCGGCTGGGCGCGGCTGTCGCTGGGCGACCGGGCCGGCGCCATTGGCGACTTCCGCAACGCGCTGAACTTCAACCCCAACTATCTGGACGCGCAAAACGCGCTGGCGACCCTGGGCGTGAAGCCGTGACCATCCGGTGAACAGACCGCACGCCGCACGTTTCACCTTTCACGTCTGGCGCTGGCTGGCCCTCGGCCTCTTGCTCCTCGTCGCCTGCGGCTTTCTCACCGCCGCGGTGTATCGCATCCCGTGGGTGTATGAGCGGCTGTTCTGGCGCATTGAAGTGGCCCGCGGCCGGGTGCGGGATTTGATCTCCCCGCCCGACCAGACCCCCCCCGCGCCCGATCCCGCCGGCCGGGCTGCCGTGCCGGCCACCCTGACCGCGATTCCGCGCCCCGACCCCCCTCCCGGCGACCCGTACGGGCGCGGTCACCGCGCCCCGACTCCCCTCCCGGCGACTCGTACGGGCGCGGTCACCGCGCCCCGACCCCCACCTGCCTCCCCCACCCCGACCGCGTCCCC
>CAYZNA010000344.1:0-4285 GCA_964478665.1 uncultured Anaerolineales bacterium | reverse complement strand
CCGCCCCCCACCCCGACTCCGCCCCCCACGCTGTACAGGCGACCCGGCGGGTCGCCGCACGGGCGACCCGGCGGGTCGCCGTACGGGCGACCCGGCGGGTCGCCCCTACCCCCCACCGCCTCCCCGGCCCCATCGCCCTCCCCCACGCCGCAGGGACGCCTCGGCCCGGACCACTTCCCCGAGGGGATCAACCCACTCACCGGGCTGGCGGCCGATCCGGCGGCGCTGCAACGCCTTCCCATCGCGGTGAAAGTCTCCAACGCGCCGGCCTGCGTGCGCCCGCAGTTCGGGCTGGCGGCTGCGGACGTAGTTTTCGAGCATTACGTGGAGGCATGGGCCACGCGCCTGACCGCGATCTACCATTCGCAGGCGCCGGCGAAAGTGGGGCCGGTGCGCTCGGCGCGGCTGCTCGATCTTGAGTTGCCGGCTATCTTTGGCGCCGGGCTGTTGTACTCCGGGGCCAGCGCCGGGGTGGCGGCCCGCATCGCCGCCGCCGATTTTGCCGATCGCGCGCTCGATCAGACGGCCGGTTGCCCGCCGCTGTGCCGCGTCACCACCCCACCCCTGCCCTGTGACGACCCGGTGCAGTCGCTGTTTGCCGACGTGGGCCAGGCGCAGGCCCCCGATACCTTCGGCAATCGGGGGCTGGCCGGGCGGGGGTACCGGCAGCCGCTCTTTCCGCTGGCCGGCTGGGTCTTCAGCCCGGAGCCATCCGGGACCGGGCGACCAGCCAGCGTGATTGACATCGCCTATGTGAGCAACCCGCTGCGCTGGAGGTTCGATCCGGCCGCCGGGGGCTATTTGCGAGCGCAGACCGGCCGCGCGCACACCGACGCCGCCAGCGGGTTGACGCTGGCCGCGGCCAACGTGGTGTTGCTGTACGCCAACCACGTCTACAGCGATGTTCAGGAGAGCACCTTCTGGTACTCGCTGGAGATCCAGTTCTGGGGCGAGGGGCCGGCGCTGCTCTTGCGCGACGGGCAGGCCTTTGAGGGCCGCTGGCAGCGCCCGGCGCGCGAGGGGCTGTTTGCGCTGGTGGACGCGGCCGGGGACCCGCTGCCGCTCAAGCCGGGCCAGACGTGGTTCGAGATGGTCGGGTTAGAGACAGCCGTCTCGGCCAGCGACGGCCGGCTGGCAGTGGACCCTCAGGAGTTGCCGCAGCAAACACCGCCGTAGCCGGTTGCGGGACACTGTGGAGATTATGACTGAGGGGCGACTCCCTCACTACCGCGAAAACCGTCACTCCCAGGAGGGGTGTGCACGCAAAGGTTGTCACGGAAGGAACCGGGTGGCTTCCGGTTTCGCGCGAGCGGCTGTAACGACAGGTGGCTGGCATCTTCTGCGCGCACACCGCGAGGGCGGGAGTCCACCCCGCCCGAGTGCTGTGGTATCATGCCCCATCGGGGAGCCGCCCTCAGGCACCGGTACTGTCGCCAGCACAATCGCCGCCACATTCCCACCAGTGAAAACCCCAGTGAAAACCCTCTTTCGCCACACGTGGCCCTGGCTCGCGCTGATCACCGCGCTGGGAGCTGTGCTGCGTTTCTGGCGCATCGCCGAGATTCCGCCGGCCTTGTCGGGCGACGAGATCCTCGTCACGCTGCTGGCGCGCGATTCGGTCGCGCGGGGCAATTTCCCTGTTTACTTCGGCGCCAGCTTTGGCGGCTTTCATCCGGCCATCGTTTACCTCACCATGCTGGCGCGGGCGCTTACGGCCAACCACCTCCTGGCTGTTCGCTTCGGGGTAGCCGCCGCCGGCACACTGAGCGTGCCGCTGGTATTTCTGGCCGTTCGCGAGATCTTCAGCCTCGATGCCGCGCCCGCGCGCAACCCCGATATACCCGCGCTGCTCGGCGCCCTGGCCTTTGCCATTGCCTTTCCCGACGTTCTGATTCAGCGCCTCGGCTTCGAGGTGATGCTGCCCGCCCCGCTGGGAGCGCTGGTCTTCTACTGTCTCGCGCGCGCCATGCGAACCGGCGCCCGGCGCTGGTTTGTGTGGTCGGGCGCCGCGCTGGGCGCTGCCCTGTACACCTATTACTCGGCCCGCCTGCTGCCGGTAGCGGTGACCCTGGGCGTGATCTGGGTGATTTTGACGCAGCCGCCTGTCCAGCGCCGGGGCCTCTGGTTGGGATTTGTCCTGCTCGCCGGGGTCTCTCTGATCGTCTTCAGTCCGCTGGGGCTTTACTTTGTGCGACACCCAGGCTACTTCCTCGCCCGCTCTCTGACAACCGGCGGCGACACCCTGAATCGCCCGCTGGCGGAACTGCCGCTCACCCTGTTGGGCAACACCCTGCGGATACTGGAGGGACTTTCCGCGCCCGGCGCTGGCGACGTGATCCCCCGGCACAACATCCCCGGGCGCCCGGCGCTGGACGGTGCCCTGTCCCTGTTTTTCTGGCTCGGGTTGGCTTCGGCGGCGGTCGCCTGGCGCAGGCGCAGCTCCGCGCTGCTCATTAGCTGGTTTGCCGCCATGCTCTTCCCGGCCATCCTCAGCCTGACCGGGAACTCCCCGCACTTCACCCGATTGCAGGGCGCAATGCCGCCGCTGGCAGCCCTGACCGGTCTGGGCGGGGCAACCGTCTTCCACAAGCTGCGCAAGTACCGGGCATGGTCGGGATACGGCGCGCTGGTCATCGGCTTCACCCTGAGCCTGGGCACGACTGCCTACGACTATTTTGTGCGTTGGCCGCAGGAGCCGGGGGTGCAGATTGATTTCCAGGCCGGCGCCTGGCAGGCCGCCCGCATCGCCCGCGCCGCCACGGAGGCCGGGCTGGTCTACCTGTCGCCCGACCTGATCTCCGACTACTCGCGCGCCGCGTTCAACTTGCATCTGTTCGGCAACCCCCGGGCGCGCGAGTTTCCCGGCCCCGGCTGCCTGATCTACCGGGACCGGCCAGCGCAGCCGGCCCGGTACGTGGTGGATGTGCTGCTCGATCACGGCACGATGGAAAGGCTGGAGGCCCTTTTTCCGGCCGGCCGGCGCAGGCAGGTCATCCTGAGCAACGAGGCCGGCGCCTGGCCGCTGTACGCCATGTTTGAAGTCCCGCCGGGAGCTGCGGCCCGCCCCTCTCTTCACCCGACCTCGGTCAGCCTGGGAGAAGCCGTCCAGCTTCTCGGCTACGACCTCAACCCCACGCCGGCCCATCCCGGCGATACCCTGACCATCACACTGTACTGGAAGCCGCTGGCGCCGATCTCAGCCACCTACTCCGCCTTTGTTCACCTGCACGCCCCCGGCGAACCGCAGCCGGCAGCCCAGAGCGACACAGAACCCTGCAACGGCGCCTTTCCCTCCCGGCGCTGGTCGCCGGGCGAGATTGTGCTGGACACGCCCACCCTCACCGTGCCGCCCGACTTCGCCGCCGACCACGCCGAGATAGCCCTCGGCCTGTACGAATGGCCTTCGCAGCAACGCCTGCCGGTCAGCGATGGCTCGCCCGACCGCCGCTTGCGCTTGCCCGATCTGAGCATCGCGCAGCCGTAAGGGAATTCCACGATCCTTGACTTCATCATCTGCACGGACTATGATTCATTCCATGATTACCACAGTTACCCGGAAAAACATGATTACCATACCGGCGGAGGTGGGACGGCGCTTCGGCATCAAGCCCGGCTTTCGCCTCGACTGGCATCCGGTGGAAGGCAAAGATGAGATTCTCGTCCGCGTCATCCCCGACCGGGGCGAACTGGCACGGCGACTGCTGGGCGCAGGACGGCGCTTCTCGCCAGAGCGCGATGCCGTGACTGAGCTGGTGGCGGAACGCGCCGCCGAAGGCTGACCCCATGCGCTATTTGCTGGACACATCGGCGCTACTGGCCCACTACCGCCAGGAGCCGGGCTGGGAAGATGTCCAGGCCCTTTTCGAGTCCGACCAGGCAGAGATCATCGTCGCCAGTGTTTCGCTCGCAGAGTTTGCGCGGCGATTGCACGACCTGGGCGCCGGCGAAGAGGCAGCGGGAGAGACCCTGACCAGCTACGAGTTACTCTTTGGCGAAGTGGCCCCGGTGGACGCGGCCCGGGGGGCGTTCGTGATCGGCTGCCGTACCCCGCGCCGAATACCGCTGGTGGACGCCCTCATCGCCGCAGCGGCGCAGGCCAGGGCTGCCACACTGGTGCATCGCGACGAACACATGCGCTTGATCCCACCCGACCTCGTCCAACAATATGACCTGGACACACCACCACAGAGATGATGAACGGCAAGTTGCGCGCCCGTAGGGCTGGCATCCCCCGTAGGGCTGGCATCCCCCGTAGGGCTGGCATCCCCCGTAGGGCTGGCATCCC
>CAYZNA010000343.1:0-4320 GCA_964478665.1 uncultured Anaerolineales bacterium | reverse complement strand
AGGGGGTTTCCCCGGCGGGAGCGCTGCCCGGGGCGAGCGACAACGTCGCCTTCGTTGGCCAGGTAGGCGGCCCCGGCTACGCGGTCGCCGTGCAGGGCACGCTGGCCTACACCGGCGTCGGCCCCCGGCTGGTAATCCTGAACATTGCTGACCCGGCCAACCCGGTCGTGACCGGCCAGTCCGATTTGCTGCCCGACCTGCCGCAGGGCATTGCCGTGAACGGCGCCCTTGCTTTCGTGGCCGGCGCCGCCGGCGGACTGCGCATCTTTGACGTGAGCAACCCCGCCGCCCCCCTGGAGCTGGCGGCAGCGGATACCGGCGGCGCGACCCAGGGGGTAGTGACCGCCGGGAGCTATGCCTACGTGGCCGATCTGGACGCCGGACTGCGCATTTTCGACGTTTCCGACCCGGCCGCCCCCGCCCTCGTCGGTTCCTACGACACCAGCGGCTTCGCCTACGATCTGGCGCTGGCCGGGGACTACGCGTATCTGGTGGAAGGCTCCAGCGGGCTGCGCGTGCTGGACGTGAGCGACCCGGCCAACCCGACCTCCACCGGCTTTGTGGACACTCCCGGCTGGGCCGATGGCGTGGTGGTGCTGGGCGGCTATGCCTACGTGGCCGACGGCTTTACCGGGCTGACGATTGTGGACGTGAGCGACCCCGGCGCGCCGGCCATCGCCGGCACGTTCGACACCGGTGGCTGGACCGAGGGCCTGGCCGTGGCCGGCGCTACCGCCTATCTGGCCGACGGCAGCGGCGGGCTGCGCATCCTGGACGTGAGCAACCCGGCCGTGCCCGTGGAGCTGGGCTTCCACCACGCGCCGGGCGAAGCCTTTGCGGTGGCGCTCTCCGGGACGCAGGCGCTGCTGGCGGACGAATTCGGCGGGCTGCGGCTGTACGATGTCAGCCTCCCGGCCACCCCGGCAGAGCTGGGCGCGTACGACCCGGCCGGGAACGTGATTGACGTGACCCTGGCCGAAGGCGGCAGCTACGTCTATCTGGCCGACAGCAGCAGCGGGCTGCGCATCCTGGATAACACCCGCCCGGAGGCCCCCGTGGCGCTGGGTCGCTTCGACACCCGTGGCGTGATCGCCGGCGTGACCATTTCCGACACCCTGGCCTATATTGCCAATTCCGGCAAAGGGCTGCGCATCGTCAGCGTGGCCGACCCTACCAACCCCAGGCAGGTCAGCCTGACCGGCACGCCCGGCTCCGCGCAGGCGGTGGCAGTGGTGGGAACCTATGCCTACGTCGCCGACGGCAGCAGCGGGCTGCGCATCCTGGATGTCTCTGACCCGCTGGCGCCCTTCGAGGCCGGTTTCTACGACACGCCTGGCTCGGCCTTCGGGGTAGCGGTGGCCGGGCAATATGCCTACGTTGCGGACTACGGCAGCGGACTGCGCCTCCTCAACATCGCCAACCCGGCCGCGCCCTTCGAGGCCGGTTTCTACGACACGCCCGGCAGCGCGGCCAACGTTGCGCTTTCTGGTGGCTACGCCTACGTGGCCGACGAAGCGGGCGGGGTGCGGGTGATTGATGTGAGCAATCGGGCTGTGCCGGTGGAGGTCGGCTCGTACAGCACCTCCGGCAGCGCCTCCGGGGTGGCCGTTACCGGGGCGTTCGCCTACGTATCCGTGCGCAACAGCGGGCTGCTGGTACTGGACATCTCCGACCCGGCCAGCCCGGCACTGACCGGCTCTTTCGACACCGCCGGCGACGCCTCGCGAGTGGCGCTGGCCGGCCCGTACGTGTATCTTGCCGGCGCCAGCGGGGGGCTGGTCACGCTGTGCCTGGCCGCAGGTGGCCGCTTCTGCGATGTGTCGCTCGGGTATTAGGCTGCCAGCTTCGTGATCTCGCTGGCCAACGCCGGGATCACCGGCGGGTGCAACTCCCACCCACCGCTATACTGCCCGGAGGGGACCGTCACCCGCGCCGAGATGGCGATCTTCCTCGAGCGCGGGATGCGCGGCAGCGACTACACGCCCCCGCCGGCCACCGGCGCGGTCTTTGGCGATGTGCCGGCGAACTACCGCGCGGCGAGCTGGATCGAGCAACTGGCCGCCGATGGCATCACTGGCGGCTGCGGCGGCGGGAATTACTGCCCGGAGGGCAGCGTCACCCGCGCCCAGATGGCGATCTTTCTGCTGCGCGCGCGGCATGGCGCCGGCTATGCCCCGCCGCCCACCGCCGGCATCTTCACTGACGTGCCCGCCGGCTACTGGGCCGCGGACTGGATTGAGCAGTTGTACGCCGAGGGCATCACCGGCGGCTGCGACGTCGCACCCCTGCGCTACTGCCCGGAAGACCCGGTCACCCGCGCCCAGATGGCGGTGTTCCTCGTGCGGACGTTTGGGTTACCGTAGGCCTCAGCGCGTCAAGCCCCGGGCCTGGGCGCTCCCCTGCAACCCCGCGAGCTTGCAGGGGGCGCGAACGGCATGCAGCAGCCCCGGCCATGAGCCGGCCGACGCTTTTTATTCGGGCGAAATGACATCAGCGGCCAGCCGTTCCGCCGCTTCAGCCGGCGTGATGATCACTGGCAGACGGGCGTAGCAAAAAGGCTCTGACAGTTGAGCAGTCATCGCTCTCAGTCGCCGCTGAATAGAAGTGAGGCGCTGTTCGTAATTGCGAATCAGGTTCAGGTCACCGGTCACGAGGGCATCCACGCCGAATTGGGTCTGAATTTCGTCCACGCCGAAGGTCCCGAGCGCGATCACTTTCGCATCCTCGTGGGTGAAGCCCTCGTGGCATAAGCGCCGCGCCCAACGCTTGAAGTAGCGCGTTGGCTGAAACGTGGTCAGCGTGTCCAGCGCAAGCCGCACGATCGGAAGGTGCGCACGGCGGCGGAGAATGTTTGCCGGCTCGGGCGAGATCACCCCGCGAACGCGGCCTTCACGAGCAGCGCGCAACGCTTCGAGCGACGGAAGATCAGCCGTGGCCAGAGGCTGTCCGAGATCGAGTCTGGCGAGGGCTTTGAGCGCGTGCCGAACGACGTTCTTGTCCAGCAGCCACAACGGTATCAAGTCCGACATTCACTTCCTCAAAGTCCTCGATCTCCCAGACTTCCTCGGCAAACATCCGCTCCCAGAAGTCGTCCTGTTCGGTTTCGGATAGCGCAAAATACTCCCGGTAGGTCAGACCAATGAGGAATTGGTCGTTGAGGGAAGGGTGATAGCCGCCGCGTTCTTCGTTCAGAACGCGCCGCCAGTAATCGGCAGCGGACTGGCGGCGGTCTGTTTCTGCCGAAAGCCTTCGCAATTCCGGCATGAGCGCGACTACCTGCTGCAGTTCGGGCGGCGTCAATCGGCGGAGAAGCTGCACAGCAGCCCGCGCGCGCCGGTCGCCTATGAATGCTGGTTGATCGGGCATCGCCATCGTCTATTTGCCTCCCCCGGCCTGGCCAGGCCACCAGATAGTGAGCATTATGCGCCAGATTGCGTGAGAGCGCAACAGTCTGTTCTGTGTCGTGGGCGCGTGGCCTCCCCGGGGCGCGCCCGTTATCGCGTCATCACCCACGCCAGCGCGCTGACCTGCAACACCAGCAGCACCCCGTAAGGCAGCAGCGCTCGCAGCACTAAACCTTCCTTGCCGCCCAGCCCGGCGGTGCTGGCCCCCACCACAATCTTGGTCGGGGAGAGCATGGCGCCCATGGCCGCGCCGGTTGTCTGCGCCGCGAGTATGATCGGCACGCTCAGGCCCAGCAGTTGGGCGGTGCGCAGTTGCAGCATGGCAAACACCACGTTTGAATTGGTATTGCTGCCGGTCATAAAGGCCCCCAGCGCGCCAATGAACGGCGACATGGCCGGGAAGGCCGCCCCCACCCCGGAGGCCAGCCCGCGCGCCAGCGTTTCGGTCATCCCGGCGTGCGACATCACCACCGCCATGCTCACCATGCCCACAATCCCCAGGCTGGAGGGCACCACGCCCTTCAGCGTGCCGGTCACGATCCGCCCGGCCGCGCCCTCCCGGTAGCGGCCCGCCCGGCGATAGATCAGGTACGATAGCACAGAGGAATACAGCAGGATTGCGCCGGCGTGGCCGAAGACGTTGATCTTGCGCCCGGCCTCCGCCGGGGTGACGTAGCCCAACGCGGTGCGGATCTCCGGGAACTGGACGGCCAGCCTGACCTGCCCCACGAAATCCTTCACCGCCGGAATCAACTGAAAGGCGAGCGTCAACGCCACCAGAATCGCGTACCCCGCCAGGGCCAGCAGCACCTCCCGCGCGGGGGCCGCTTCCCCGCCCCCGGACCGGCCGAAGGTCCCCGGCACACCTGTCCCGGTGTCCTCCCGAAGGACACCGGGACAGGTGTTCGGGAGGGGG
>CAYZNA010000342.1:0-4323 GCA_964478665.1 uncultured Anaerolineales bacterium | reverse complement strand
AAACACCTGGAGGGGGTTCTCCTCGTTGGGGCGCAGCGGGACGGCCACCTGGAAGAGCCCATCCGGCCCCGGGGTGGCGCCGGGGGCGAGGGTCGGGCGGGGGGTGGGGCCGGGGGGGGGGGGGGAGGAGGCCACCACGGCGGGACTGGGGGTGGGGACCGGGGACCCGGTGGGAGGCAGCGTGGTTGGCTGAACGTTCAACGTTGGAACGCTCAGCGTTGGAACGTTCAACGTTGGAACGTTCAACGTTGGACGCGCCAGCAGCGCCAGCACCCCGGCCAGCGCCAGCAGCGCCAGCCACAGCGCCCGGCGCGAGACGGCGGAGGAGGCATTCATGGGCGGGCTTCCAGGGCGTCCGCCAGCGCCGGCAAGACCGGCTCAAGGCTGAACGTGCGCCAGATATCGAAGGACTCGGCCCCGGCCGAGAACAGAGTGACGCCAATCAAGTAGTCGTCTTTGCGCAGCTCGGCGTCGTACCACAGCAGTTGGCTCACGTAGAAAGCCACAGCGTCGCCGGTCAGGCCAGACCGGGTCCACCAATCGGCAAAATCGCGCCAGCCGGCGCCGTGCGGGCCGGGCCGGCCGGCGCCCACCAACCCATCAATCCCGGCCTCGGTAATGGCCAGCGGCACCGCCAGGTTGAGCGGTTTGAAGATATCCTCGTACCAGTAGCGGTAGCGAAAGAGCAAAATACCTCGATCCGGGTAGGCCGGCCGGCGCGGGATGGCCAGGCCAAAGCCATATTGCAGGGTGGGCGCGCTGTACTCGTGCAGGGCGAGAATGCCCTGGCACAGCGCCGCCGCCCGGATGGCGGGCAGAAAGAGCAGCATTTCGTTGAACTCGGGTTTGCCGGTGGAAAACCCGCCAACCGCCGCGCGCAGGCCGAGCGCCTGCATGCGGCAGACCCGGCGCGCCTCGAAGGCGGCGTACCAGCTCCAGTCGGCGGCGCTGACCGGCACGTACTCGTTCCAGCCCTCCCAGTAGTCCACGTTGGGGTTCTGGCGGTAGTGGTCCAGCCACTGGCCGACGTACAGGTCGGCGGCCAGGGCGGGGTCGGCATTGCGCAGGGTCTCGTCCTGGCCGTTAAAGCGGCCGATGGTCAGCATGCCGGGGAATTGCGCCTTCACCGCGTCGGACATGCCCACGTCGTCCACCACCTTTATCAGTGGCGGGCGCACTCGGCGCAGGTACTGAAAGCCGATCTCGCTGCCGCGCAGAAAGTGCAGCCCCAGCCGGGTGCCACTGCGCGCGGGGAAGTTGAAGCTCCAGCCGGACACAGGCGCGGCCTCCGGGCCGGGCGTGGGCGTGGCCTCCCCCAGGCGCTGCAGGGTCTCCGGGTGGACGTGCGGCCTTCCGGCCGGGGCGGGAGAGGCGGGCGGGGCCGCGGTAGCGGTCGCGGCGAGGGTCAGGGCGGCGCAACAAAGCAGGGACAGGCGGGCGCGAGCGGTCATCTTCACGGGCGGGATTAATAGCAATGGGGAGGCCTTTGTACAGCGGCCTCCCCACTGGCTGTGCTTCGCGTATTCTACCAGCGAAGGTGCGGGGGCTCAATCAACCTATCCTACCAGCCGGGTCAGGTCTACCACCGCCCGCCGCATATCCAGGAACACCAGCCCCAGCCGGGCCTGCTCGCGCACCAGGGCGGTGAGCACGGCGTCGGCCCCGACCGACATCAGGATGACGTAGCCACTATCGCCGCGAATATATACCTGATCCAGCGCGCCCCGCCCCAGTTCCCCGGCGATGCGCTCTCCCAGGCTGAGCATGGCGGCCGACATGGCCGAGACGCGGTCCTCTTCCACGTTGGCCGGCAGGGCGGAGGCCATAATCAGGCCGTCCACGCTGACCACCGCCGAGGCTTCCACGTCCGGGGTACTGGCCTGCAAGTCGCGCAGGCGATCCACCAGCAGTTCTGTGCGTGATTTTGTCATCTGAACTCCGTTTCGCGCATCCGTTTTCAAGACCCCCTCACTACGCGGGAGGGAGTCTACCACAGGCGCGGCATGGGCGCAATCGGCTAGATTGCCTCCAACCCCATTTCGTCAATGTACCAGCCGCCACCGGGCGCTCGCCAGCGACTGCGCACCTCCACTCGGAAGCTGGCGCGGCTGTCCGGGGCCACAAAGCGCAAGTTGACCGTGTCGTAGCGACCGTAGGGCGTCTGATTGCCGTCCTTCCAGCCGGTATCGAAGGCCTGCCCGGCGGATTCGATCACCAGCCGCACTTCGCCGGCCAGCGGGGAGGCGGCGTAGGTCTTGCTGCCGGGCGCGCCGGACCCGCCGCCGGCGGCGGTCATCACCATCTCGGGCAGCACGTGGGCGGTAAAGCGATAGGTCTGCCCTGGCCGCAGCCCGGCGATGCTCTGTAGCAACGTCACCCAGATGGGGGAACGGCTGCCGGAGACCTTGAAGCAGGCCTCGCGCCCGCGGAAGAGAATAGCCCGCTCCTCGCGCGGCACGCTGTTGGGCGAGATCACCGCGGTGATGGGGCGTTGAAACTCCTCGGTCTGGCCCTCCAGCCGGGGAGTAGCCGGCCCGGCGAACTTCAACAGCCAGCCGGAGGGCGCGGCCAGCTCGCGGGTGTCGTCGGCAAAGTAGAAGCCGGCCTCAAAGCCGGGGTTGGAGAACAGGTTGTTGGCGTATTCCGGGCGTTCCGGCTGCTGCGGCAGGGCTGCGTGATCGGCGGCCGAATCGCGGGGCTTGCTCTCCGGCGAGGCCTGCACACGAATCACCACGGTGAGCGGCCCGCCGAACGGCTGCCCCTTGTCGTCGCGCAGGCGGAAGCGCGCGGTGTAGCTCCCCGGAGCGGCAGGCGCGGTGAGCGAAACGCTCAGCTCCACTTCGCCATTGGCCGCCACTTTCGCCGGCAGCGGGGTGGCGTCCGCGGCGCCCATGCGTTCGCCGCCATCAAAGCCCAGCCGGTATCCCTGGCTCCATTCGCAGGTGCCGGTGTTCTTGACCCGCCAGGTTTTCAAGAAGGCGGCGCCGGGCGCCACGGGCGCGCCGTCGGGGATGGTGATGTCGGCCACGTAGCGGGCGTTGTTCACGCAACTGGCTGTAACAACGGTGGGGTCGGCCTGGTTGCGGACCGAGTTCACGTATTGCAGCACGAATGTCGGGATTTTGGTCCCGCCGACTTCAAAATGCTCCCAGGTGGGGTCGCCGGCGTGGCCAAAGGTGAAGATACAGGCGCCCAACACGTAGGGATCCTTGCGCATCTCACGGTCAATCCACATCAGTTGCTCGGCGTAGTACCGCTCGGCGTTGCGTTCCGGGCCGCGCCAGTAGTCAATCGGATCGGAGCGCCCGTCCCACCTGTTGCGCCACCAGTCGGTCAGGTCCTTCCATGCGCCGGCGGGCATGTCCAACTCTCGGCAGCCTTCGCCGGCCCGGTCCAGCCCGAACTCGGTGATGACCAGCGACACATCGCCCAATCCCTGAGGGATGAACAATCCCCGGTAGTATTTGCGATAGCGCAGGGTGAGCCAGCCGGTATCGCCCTCGTCGGCCGGCCCGCGAAAGTCCGGGCAGTTGGCTTTCTGATATTTCCCGGTGTGGTACCACATCCACGGGCTGGCGTACTCGTGCACCCCCAGAAAACCATTGTGCTGCTTCGCGGCCTGAATAGCCGGCAGAAAGGCGCGCCACATCGCCATGCGATCGTCCTCCGGCAAGTCCGGGTTGCCGGTGGCGAAGTTGCCCACCACACCGCGCAGCCCCAGCCCCGCCAGCAGCTTCAGGCGGTGGGCCTCGTAGTTGCCGTACCAATGGATCTTGTCCAGGTTGGCCTGCTCTTTGCCCGAGCCAAAAGCCGGCTCGTTGGGGCCTTCCCAGATCTTGATGGATGGGTTGAGGTGATACTTTTCGCGCTGCCGGTCAACGAAGGCCTGGGCGGCAGCCTCGAAGGTCATGCCGGCGTTGAAGTTCGTCACCGGGTCATGTTCCGGGCCTTCGTGCACCCGGCCAATGACAACAATGTTGGGGTTGATCCGGCGGTATTCGTCGGCCGCGCCAAAATCGCTCACCAATTTGACCAGCGGGCAGCCGGCTTCCACAAACTGGCGCGCCTCGGGAATTGGATTCAGGACGTGTGGGCAGAGTTTAGATGGCATGACAGTCTCCCTGGCAAAAGGCGATCGGGAAGTTGGGCTATGCCAGGATTATACAGAGTCGCTGCACGCAGCACAACCAGCCCCCGATAGTGGCAATCGGGGGCCAGCCCCGGCGGAGAGGGGGACCTACCCCCCCAACCCCCCTCCCGAAGCGGGAAGGGGGACCTACCCCCCCAACCCCCCTCCCGAAGCGGGAAGGGGGACCTACCCCC
>CAYZNA010000341.1:0-4323 GCA_964478665.1 uncultured Anaerolineales bacterium | reverse complement strand
GCTTGAGCTTGTCCGCCAGATCGGCGGCGCCGCGCACCGGGGCCACCTCGCCCATGCCGGTCATGCGCACCGGCTGGCGCACCCCCGGCAGGTTGGAGGCCACCACCGGCGCGCCGCAGATCATGGATTCGATCTGCACCAGCCCGAAGCTCTCGGTGCTGTTGAGGCTGGGCAGCACGGTGGCGTGGCAGTTGGCGTAAAAGGCGGCCATCTCCGCCGCGTCGAGCACGCCCAGAAAGGTCCACTGCTCGCGGAAGCGTTCCAGCAGCGGGGCCAGCCGGCGGGCGTAGGCAGCTTCGCCGGTCACGTTTTGATAGGCCCCGGCGAACACCACCCGCAGGTCGGGGTGCCCGGCCATCACCGCCGGCAGGGCCTCCAGCAGCACCTCCACGCCCTTCTCGGTGGCCAGGCGCGCGGCCATCCCGATCACGGTCTTGCCCTGCAACCCATGTTTCTCGGCGAAGGCGCGCACCGCTTGCGGCGAGGCGGATATCACTTCCACTGGCGGGGCGATCACCCGCACCTTGCTCAGATAGCGCGACAGGAAGGGCGAGTGGGTGGCGTAGTCTTCGGTGTAGGCTACCACCGCGTGGGCCAACCGGGCAGCGACGTGATTGGCCGCGTTCACCACGCCGTTCGCCAGCGGGTTGATCCAGCCGGCGGGCAGGTGCAGGTCGCAGTGATAGGTGAGAGTGGTCGGTTTGCGGAACAGCCGGCCGCGCAGGGCGATGCCGGCGGCATCCAGTTGGGGCAGGTGCAGGCTGAGGACATCGTGGCGCAGCACCTCACGGGTGGCGACCAGCCCGATGGTAGGCATGATCACGCCCTTGCTTACGCGAAGGGCCACCGGGACGCGCAGCACGCGCACCCCATCGCGGGTCTCCTCACGAGGTAGGGCGCGGTCGTACTGCGAGGTGAGCACAGTCACGGCGTGCCCGCGGCGGGCCAGCGCGCGCGCCAGCCGCTCGACGTAGATGGTCAGCCCGGAGACGTGCGGGCGGTAGTAGGTGAGGGCGAGAAGGATGCGCAAACCCGCCTCCGTCAGACAGAAGCGCCCACCAGCGAGAGGCTGGTGACGGGCAACGACTCGGCCTCCAGCCTGGCATCTATCGAAATACGCTCCAGAAGCGGATTCATCTCGTCGGTCTCCTTTCACGAACGCTCGACTGCCGTCCGCGCGAGCACGCGCCGCGCCGAGGCGGCAAACCCCGCCAGCGATTGCCCCTCCCGCGCCAGCGCCACTGCCCCGAACGCGCCGGGCACCCCCAGCACCAGCGCGTGGCTGGCCAGCGCCACACTCAGCGCGGTAGCATCCGGCACGCCGAAGGCCAGCAGCCCGGCCTTGACCGACAGCTCAAACACGCCCCCTGCTCCCGGCGAGGAGGGCACGGCATTGCCGAAAGCGGAAACCCCCAGCACGAACAGCGCGGTCGCCCAGCCTTCGACGCCGAAGGCGCGCTGCACGCACCACACCTGGCCCCACGCGGTGAGCCACGCCAGTGTGCTCCAGAACGCGGCCCCGGCCAGCCGCCGCGGATCGCGCAACACTTCCAGCCCGCGCAGAAACGAGTCCGCCATCCTGGCAAGGCCGCGCAGGCGCGCGGGCAGCCGTGCCAGCACCCTCGCCAACCGCGCCACAATCCACGGGCGGAAACGCGCCGCGAGGTACAGCCCCACAAACAGGACCAGCGCCACGCCGCCGGCCAGCCACGCCACGCGCGGCGCCCAATCCGCCGCCAGCGCAAAGGGCAGCGCCGCCAGCAGCCCGGTCAGGCTGACAGCCACGTCAATCAGCCGTTCCACCACTACCGAGGACAGCGCCGCGCTGGCCGAGACCTGCTCCCCGCGACTGACCAGCACCGCGCGCCCCACCTCCCCCAGCCGGAAGGGCAGCAGGTTGTTGAGCAAATACCCGGCGTTCAGCGCCCAGAAGGTGCGCCGGACCGGCACGCCATCCCCGAGCAGAATCTGCCAGCTCCGCGCCCGGGCCAGCAGGCCGAGGAAGACCATCAGCCCTGCCGGGAGCAGATAAACGTAATGCGCCGCGCGCAAGGCAGCCAGCAGCCGGGCCGGCTGCACGCCCCACAGCGCCGCCGCCAGCGCCGCGAGGCTGATCAGCAGGCTGGCCAGGAGGTTGCCGAGCGAGCGGGAGGGGCGAACGGACATGGGAGAGGAGATTATAGCATGGGGGAGAGGGGACAGCGGATGAGCATAACTCACTATGCCAATCAGACCTCTCTCATCCCCCTGCCCCTTCTCTCCCCGAAACAGGGAGAGAAGGGGAGAAAAGCCGTCGTTCCAGGCCGATTTTTCTCCCCCTTCCCGCTTCGGGACGGTCGGAGACCGGGCCGGGGGGTCAGGTCCGGTCGGCGATAGTAAGTTATGCGGTATTGCCAAAAAAGACCCCGACCATGGCAGAACTGCTCCACAAAGCCCTCACTGGCTCCATCCTGCGCGTCTACTACGATGTGTTCAACGGCACCAGCTGCATTTACCCGGAGCGATTCTACGACCGGGCCATGGTTCACGACCTGACGGGCATGGGCATCCACTGCGTCCAGCAGTTGGAGTGGGGCATCCTCTATCGGGAAAAGATCGTCGGCAGGCAAATCCTCGACATCCTGATCGCGGGCGAGGTCGTAGTCGAAGACAAAGTCGCGCCGGGCGGTGTGACAAAGCTGCACAAGGCCCAACTGCTCTCCTACCTGAAAGTTACCCGGCGGGAGATTGGGATGCTGCTCAACTTCGGGGGGCCGGCGCCCGATTTCAGATGGCTGCGCTTGATCCCGCGCGAGCTGAACTCTGACTTGAACTGCATCAAAACCGTCGGTATTTGGTATTATGGCTATGCGCAACTCCCCCGACTTCCGCCTGCTCGACGCCCGCACCCAAGACCGCTACCACGGCCAGAACGAGACCCTCGACCCGGTGGCCGGCCACATCCCCGGCGCGCTCTCCGCCCCCTACCCCGGCAACCTCGCCCCGGACGGCGCCTTCCTGCCCCCGGAAGCGCTGGCCGCCCGCTTCCGCGCCCTGCTCGGCGACCTCCCGGCGGAGCAGTCCGCCTGCTACTGCGGCTCCGGCGTCAGCGCCGCCCACAACATCCTCGCCATGGTCCACGCCGGCCTGGGCGAAGCCCGGCTGTACGCCGGCTCGTGGAGCGAATGGATCACCGACCCGGCCCGCCCCATCGCCACGTGAAACCGCGCCGCCTGCTGCCCGTGCTGCTGCTGGTGGCCGCCTGCGCCCCCCGTCCGACCCCGGCGCCCGCCACTCCTTTTTTGACGACGACCGGCATCCCGGCCTCGCCCACCATTTCCTCCACCCCAACATTTCCCCCGTCCGCGACCGCCCCGGCCACCGCCATCCCGAGCCTCACCCCGCGCCCCACCATTCCCCTGGTCCCGACCGCCTCCCCCTCCGGGCCACCCGGCCAGTCTCCCGTCCCCCCGGCGCCCTCCCCGGTCATCCTCAGCTTCACCGCCGAGCCGCCCGAACTCGACCCGGGCGACCCCGTCACCCTCACGTGGACCTCCACTGGCGGCGCCAGCGCCACCCTCTACCGGCTGCTCCCCACCGGCCAACTCGGGAGCATGTGGCAGGTGGCCCCGCAGGGCGCGCTCACCCTGCCCACCAATCCCGCCGACCGCAACAGCCTGACCTTCATGCTATACGTGGCCAACGAGGCCGGGGTCTGGGTGCAGGCCAGCGTCATGGTCACCCTGCGCTGCCCGGACACGTGGTTCTTCACCCCCGCCCCGGCCGGCCGAAGGTCCCCGACACACCTGTCCCGGTGTCCTCCCGAAGGACACCGGGACAGGTGTTCGGGAGGGGGCTGCCCCGGCCAGCCGCCAATCTACTCCGCGGCCGCGCAGCAGCAATTCGAAGGCGGGCTGACACCTGCACCCACCGCAGGTGCGGTGTGATCTGGCTGGGGGCGCTGGACGCGATCTACGTCCTGTGCGCGGACGGGAACAGCCCGGCGTGGGAGTGGCACAGCGACACGTGGGAGGAGGGTCAGCCGCTGCCCGACCCCACGCCCGGCCCCCCGGCGGGCCTGCGCGCCCCCGAACGCGGCTTCGGCAAGGTCTGGTGGGAGCAACCCGGGGTGCGCCAGCGGCCGGGCCGGGCGCTGGCCCCGGAAACCGGCTTCGAGGGCGCCTTCCAGCGCGACTCGGCGCCGAAATACTCCAGCTTCTACCTGCGCGCCGCCGATGGCCGGGTGATCTTGCTCAGGCCGGAGCGCAGTGGGTGGCAGTACCTGGCAGGGTGAGATGGAACAAAGCGGAGCAGAGCAATCGTGCCCCGGACCACTTGCGCATG
>CAYZNA010000340.1:3837-4324 GCA_964478665.1 uncultured Anaerolineales bacterium | reverse complement strand
GGCCAGGCGCTTGCGCTGGCGCGGGTCGCGGCCGATGGGGGTCTCGATGCGCCCGGCGGGCGTGGGCGGGGCGCCGTCCACCAGGGCAAGGTACACTTTCTCCACCGTGCGGGCCTTGAACTGGACCTGCAACGCTCGCAGGGCAGGGTCGTTCCTGGCCACCACGATCAGCCCGGAGGTGTCCCGATCCAGCCGGTGGACGATGCCGGGGCGGGGCGGGCCGCCGGACAGGTGGTCTTCATCCGGCTCCAGCGCGTCCAGTTCGGGGGCGTGGGCCAACAGCGCATTCACCAGCGTCCCGCCGCTGTGACCGGCTGCAGGGTGCACCACCATCCCGGCCGGCTTGTTGACCACAATCAAGTTGTCGTCCTCGAACAGGATATCCAGCGGGATGGCCTCGGGCAGCGCCCGCGCGGGAGGCGGAGGCGGCACCCGGACCGTGACCTGCTCCCCGCCGGCCAGCCGGGTCCCCGCGCGGGTGACCACC
>CAYZNA010000340.1:3450-3827 GCA_964478665.1 uncultured Anaerolineales bacterium | reverse complement strand
CCAGGGTCACACTGCCAGCGGCAATCAGCCGCTGCAACCGGGTGCGGGAGAGGTCGGGCAGGCGGTCGGCCAGGGCGCGATCCAGCCGCTCTCCGGGACGATCCAGCAGCAAATCCAGCAACTGCTCGCTCACGCGGCCGGCGGCTCCACTTCTGAGGGCTGGAGCAACTGGGCATCGGGAGTGTCCCGCTCCGGCTGCTGCTTCTCCAACAGCATGGTGAGCGCCAGCAGCGCCACCCCGACCGAGATGCTTGAATCGGCCACGTTAAAAATCGGGAAGTTGGTGACGTGGATAAAATCGGTGACCGGGCCGCGCGTCAGCCGGTCCACCAGATTGCCCAGCGCGCCGCCCAGTTGCAGCGCCAGCGCAAGGCGGA
>CAYZNA010000340.1:0-3440 GCA_964478665.1 uncultured Anaerolineales bacterium | reverse complement strand
ACCTGCCCGTAGTAATGAATGATTATCGCCGCCACTACAAAAGCCACCATCCTGAACAAAATGCCGCCTGACTGAAACAGTCCGAAGGCCGCGCCGGTATTCTGCCAGTGGGTGATATTGAGATAGGGTTCCAGCCACGGGAACGGGGTCCAACTCAGGCCGAGAGGCAGCGCTGCCCGCACCAGCGCTTTGGTGAGCTGGTCCAGGGCTATGACTGCGCCGGCCAATCCGAACAGAAAGGAATACCGCTTGAGGGTTGCCAAATCGCCTCCACAAAACAAACCGCCCGGCGCCAGTACTTCCGCCGGGAAGGGCATTGTACCGCATTGGGAGGCGTTTATCAATTCCGTCTCATGCCTTCCTTATCCCCAGGAGCAATGTCTCGCCATCAAAAGCATCCTGTCCGGTAGCCGCCCCGTCGAGAACGGGCCCGGGAACTAACTCCACGCTCAACGTTTCGCCCTTGATGTAATCGGCGAAGGCTGCCACCGCCCCGGCCAGGCCGGCGCTGGCAGAGTAGTGAGTCAGGATGCGGTCGGAGACCTCCAGCCCGGCAGACTTGCGCAGGTCCTGCACCCGGCGCACAAACTCGCGGGCCAGGCCTTCCTGCACCAGCTCGGGCGTCAGTTCGGTGACCAGGGCCGCCACATAGCTGCCGTCGGTCATCACCGCGAAGCCTTCCTTCGCCAGCGCCCTGACTTCCACCTCCTCCGGCAGCACTTCGACCGCCTCGGCGCCGGCCTGCACGTGCAGGCTCTGCCTGGCCAGCAGCGACTTTGCCGCAGGCTCCGGGTCCAGCGCCAGCAACGCCTTGCGGATGGCGGGGAACTTTGACCCGTGCTTCTGCCCCAACTGGCGCGGCAGCGGGTTGAGCTGGTAGCTCACTGCTTCGCCGGCCGCGCCCAGCATCCGCACTGCCTTGACGTTCAGCTCGTCCTCGATCAGGCCGGTGTACGCCGCCAGCACCCGGCCCTCCTCGGCGCTGCCGACCGAGAAGGCGACCTCGGCCAGCGGCTGGCGCACCTTGCGGCCGGCTTTGTTGCGCGCCGCGTGGCCCAGCGAAACCAGCTTCTTCACCAGTCGCATCTCGGCGTTGAGCGTCTCGTCCACCGCCGCCGGGTCCCACGCCGGCCAATCCGACAGGTGCACCGATTCGGCTGCGTCCGGCGAAACGCTCAGCGCCAGGTTGCGGTAGAGCGCGTCCGCCAGAAAGGGCATGGCCGGGGCCAGCAGGCTCGCCACGGTCAGCAGACAGTGGTGCAGCGTGGCGTAGGCGGCCTGCTTGTCGGCGTCGGTCTCCGAGCGCCAGAAGCGGCGGCGAGAGCGGCGCAGATACCAGGTGCTCAAGTCGTCCACAAAGGTCTGGATCGGGCGGGTGGCGCCGGTGACGTCGTAGGCCTCGTAGGCGGCGGTCACGTCGCGGACGAGGGCATTGAGTTCGGAGAGAACCCAGCGGTCCAGGGAAGAAGGCAGGGAAGAAGGCAGGGAAGAAGGCAGGAAGGAAGCAGGAGGAAGGGAATCGGGCGCCTCTTCCTCCTTCCTTCTTCCTTCTTCCTGTGAGGGTTGCCACCCGTCCAGATTGGCGTAGGTGACGAAGAAGGAGTACACGTTCCACAGGGTGAGGGTGAAGTTGCGCAGCACTTCGCCGACGAGATCGGTGGAAAAGCGGCGCTCCTGTCCGGGCGGGCTGGCGGTGTACAGGTACCAGCGGAAGGCATCGGCGCCGTGCACGTTCAGCACGTCCCACGGGTCAACGATGTTGCCCCGGCTTTTGGACATCTTGTGGCCCTCGCCGTCGAGGATGAGACCGAGGCAGAGCACGTTCTTGTAGCTCACGCTGTCGAACAGCATGCTGCTGATGGCGTGCAGGCTATAAAACCAGCCGCGCGTCTGATCCACCGCCTCGCAGATGAAGTCAGCCGGGAACTGCTCCTCGAAGGCAGGGGCGTTCTCGAACGGGTAGTGCCACTGGGCCACCGGCATGGCGCCGGAGTCGAACCACGCGTCAATCAGCTCCGGCACGCGGCGCATGGTCCCGCCGCATTGCGGGCACCTCAGCGTCACATCATCCACGTAGGGACGATGCAGGTCAAGCTGGCTGAGGTCGCGCCCGGCCATCTGTGAAAGTTCCTGCACTGAGCCAACGCAGTGCTGGTGGCCGCAGCCCCCCTCGCCGCCGGGGACGCCGGCGCACTCCCACACCGGCAGGGGGGTGCCCCAGTAACGCTCGCGGCCCAGCGCCCAGTCCACGTTGTTCTCCAGCCAGTTGCCAAAGCGGCCGTGCTTGATGTGTTCCGGCACCCAGTTGATGGTGCTGTTGAGGGCGTTCAACTGCTCCTTGAACCGGGTGGTGCGGATGTACCAGGTGCTGCGGGCGTAGTACAACAGCGGCGTGTCGCAGCGCCAGCAGAACGGATAGGTGTGCAGGTAGCGCCCGGCCTTGAAGAGCAGTCCGCGCTCGCGCAGCTCCTGCACGATGAGTGGGTCGGCCTCTTTGACGAACATGCCGCGCCACGGCGTGACCTCCGACACGAAGGCGCCGCGCTCGTCCACGGTCATCAGCAGGGGCAGGTCGTTGTCCAGCGACACGTGCATATCGTCAGCGCCAAAGGCCGGGGCCGGATGCACGATGCCGGTGCCTTCGGCGGTGGAAACGAAGTCAGCGGTGACGACGTAATGCGCCTTCCCCTGCACCGGCAGGAAGGTGTAGAGTGGGTTGTAACGCTTGCCGCGTAGTTCCTTGCCGCGGTAGTTGCCCACCACTTTGTGCGGGCGGTCGCCCATCACTTTTCCCAGCAGGTCGCGGGCCAAGATCAGTCTCTCGGTCCCGTTCTCGCCGGTGGGATGCTCCACCACGGCGTATTCCACCTCGGCGCCCACCGCCAGGGCCACGTTTCCCGGCAGGGTCCAGGGGGTGGTGGTCCATACCAGGAAATAGGTCCCCGGCTGGTCCCGCAGCGGAAAGCGGACGAATACGCTGGGGTCGTCGGTATCCTCTTTGTAGCCCAGCGATACCTCGTGGTCAGAGAGCGGCGTGCCGCAGCGCGGGCAATAAGGCACGACCTTGAAGCCCTGATACAGCACCTCTTTGTCCCACAACTGGCGCAGGATCCACCACACGGACTCGATGTAGTCGTTGGTATAGGTGACGTAGGCGTCACTCATGTCCATCCAGAACCCGATGCGGTCAGTGAGCTTCTCCCACTCCTGGATGTAGTCGAAGGCGCTCTGGCGGCACAGCCGGTTGAACTCGGCCACGCCGAAGCGCTCGATCTGGTCTTTGCCGGAGAAACCGAGCTTCTTCTCGACCTCGATCTCGACCGGCAGCCCGTGCGTGTCCCAGCCGCCGCGGCGCTGCACGCGATAGCCGCGCATGGTCTTGTAGCGCGGGAACATGTCTTTGAAAGCGCGCGCCAGCACGTGATGGGTGCCGGGTTTGC